>DATNQI010000068.1 GCA_036704125.1 Pantanalinema sp.
GAACGTCGAGGCCGCCCCGCGGTGGGGGCGGCCTCGACGTGCGAGCCGATCAGCGCCTGGTGAGCTCCTTGGCTTCCCGGGACTCGGGGGCGAAGGTGATGAGCACCTCGCTGCGAGTGGTCATTCCGGCGATGAGCCACGCCGTCACCAGCGCGAAGAGGAGGTGACCGATGAAGTAGTGAGGGCTGCCCGCGAGGTTGGCCACCATGGTCGGATTGATGAGCCGCGTGAACAGCAGGCCCGAGAAGACCCACAGCATGCACCCGAAGCCGACGGCGTAGAGGGTCTCCCAGCCGAAGGACCGAACGCGGCGCGGCACGAAGGCCCCCACCCCCATGCCGTAGAACATCCCCCACAGCGCCGAGACGACGAGGTGCAGCACCAGGCCGGTGACGCTCGGGCCCGCGACGAAGCCGGGCGCGGGGGGGATGGCGAAGGAGGGGGGCCTAAAGGCGGGGATCGTCGCCCCGATGGTGTTGACGGGCATCCACAGGCCCTTGCCCTCGGCGGCGCTCGTGACCATCAGGTAGAGGGCCATCACCGCGCCGCCGGCCAAACCGGCCGCGGCGCACTTGGCCCAGTAGGCGCGAGGAGCGGCCTCGATTCGAGCTGCCATCCGTTGCCTCCTTCCTGACTTCGGATCCAGCGGCGACCCGCAAGTCGGGTTCGACGGCCAGCATACGCAGGGTCCGCGCCGCGCCACAAGAATGAAGCAGGATAAAGCCGCCTCAGGGGGCGGGGCTGGGGGCTCCGACGGCCTCGGGGCGCGAGGCCACCGCGACCTCGCCCGGATCGGCGACGGGCTCGACGACCAGCAGGCGGTACAGGAAGGTGATCAGGGCGCGGACGATCGCCGCCACCGGCACGGCGATCAAGAGCCCGATTCCCCCGGCGTAGTGCTCGCCGACCACCAGCGCCAGGATGACCAGCACCGGGTGGACCTCCGAGTGGTGGCCGAGGACCTTGGGGTTGAGGATGTTGGCCTCGATCAGGTGGATCACGCCGATCAGCAGCACCACCTCGAGGGCGACCCACCAGCCCTGCGAGAAGGCGATGAGGACGGCAGGGATGGTGGAGATGATGGTCCCGAAGATCGGCACCAGGCTGCAGACGCCGGCGATCAGGCCGATGGTCAGCGCGAACTTGACGTTCAGGAGCAGCAGCCCGAGGGTGGTCAGCACCCCGTTGATGAGGCACACGACCAGCTGGCCGCGGATCGCCCCGGCCAGGCCCCGGTCCACGTCGCGACCCAGCGCCAGGAGGGTGTCGCGGTAGGGCGCGGGGAAAAGGCCCGCGAGCCCCCGCTTCATGCGGGGCCAGTCCAAAAGCATGAAGGCCGTCAGCATGAAGACCAGCACCGCCGAGAAGATGGTCGAGAAGACCCCCTTCACGAGCGCCTGGCCCTGCTTCAGGATCGAGGCGGTCTGGCCCTCCCCTGAGTGGAGCAGGCCCGAGACCGCCTGCTGGACATTCTCGCGCGCGTCGATCGGCACCCCGTACGAGTCGAGGGTGCGCTGGACCGTCTCGAGCATCGGGAGCAGGGTGTCGGTCTCGACGTGCCGCGCAAGCTCCGGTAGCTCCTTGGAGATGCGGACGCCCTCGGCGTAGAAATGAGGGGCGATCGTCATGGTCCCGATCCCGATCGCCGCGAAGAAGCCCGCAAAGACGAGAGCGACCGCCGCCTTTCGCCCGAGCACCAGGCCCTTGATCCGCGCCAGGGCGAGGCGATCCACCAGCGGATTGAGGATGTAGACGAGGAGCAGCGCCACGAGGAAGGGGGCGAGCACCTGGTGGATCGCGTAGAGGAAGGCGAGGCCGCCGACGACGAGGAGGCCGGTGAGGATGCGTCGAGTCAGTGGGGAAAGGGCGGGCATGGATCCTCGCTTGCGCAGCAACGGGTACCTTCCCATTATACCGTGGCCGGCCTGGCTGCGCAGGAGGCGTTCGTGAATCGGCCCGAGTGGATCGCCCCGCAAAACCCCACCGAGGCCGTCGCGATCCAGCGCGTCCTGGCAGCAAGCGTGCGCTGCCGAGACGAGGTGGGCGAGGTCCGCGCCATCGCCGGGGTGGACGTCTCGACCCAGCGATGGAGCGACGACGGGTTCGCGGCCATCGTCGTGCTCGAATTTCCCTCCCTGGAGGTGATCGAGGTGGCCCAGGCCCGGATGCGGCTGACGATGCCCTACATCCCCGGCCTGCTCTCCTTTCGCGAGATCCCCATCCTGCTCGCGGCCTGGGAGCGGCTCGGGACCGACCCCGACCTGATCGTGGTGGACGGGCAGGGCCGTGCGCATCCGCGCCGCTTCGGGATCGCGAGCCACCTGGGGGTCCTGCTGGACCGGCCGACCATCGGCTGCGCCAAGAGCTTGCTGACGGGTGTTCCGGGGATGCTCTCGCCCGAGCGCGGGAGCCTCTCTGCGCTGATGGCCGGGCACGAGCAGGTGGGCTACGCGGTGCGGACCAAGGATCGCGTCAATCCGGTCTACGTCTCGTGCGGGCACCGGATCTCGGACGAGACGGCCGCGCAGTGGGTGCTCGCCTGCGCCCGCGGGTACCGCCTGCCCGAGCCCACCCGCCAGGCCCACCTGGCCTCCAACGCCCTTCGCCGGCGCCTGACGACGTGAAGGGGGCCCCTTGCGGGGCCCCCTTCGTTCGAACAGCCGAAGCTTAGGCGCTGACGGGCGCGGTCTTGTGGAGCTTGGCGACGATGGCGTCGGCGAACTCGGTGGTCGAGAGGGCCTTCTCCGGGGTGTCGCGCATCAGGTCGTAGGTGACCTTGCGCTCCTTGAGGCACTCGACGATGGCCGTTTCCAGGCGGCCGGCCGCGTCCATCTCGCCCAGGTCGCGCAGCATCATCAGGCCGCTGAGCAGCTGGGCCAGGGGGTTGGCCTTGTTGAGGCCGGCGTACTTGGGAGCCGAGCCGTGGGTGGGCTCGTAGACGGTGGCGATGGTGCCGACGTTCGAGCCGGGGGCCACGCCGAGGCCGCCGATGAGGCCCGCGCAGAGATCCGACAGGATGTCGCCGTAGAGGTTCTCGGTGACGATCACGTCGAAGCTGTGGGGCAGGGTCACCAGCTGCATGCAGGTGTTGTCGACGATCAGGTCCTCGAACTGGATCTCCGGGTACTCCTGGGCGACGCGGCGGCCGACCTCGAGGAAGAGGCCGTCCGAGAACTTCATGATGTTGGCCTTGTGGACCAGGGTGACCTTCTTGCGGTTGTTGCGCTTGGCGTACTCGAAGGCGTAGCGCACGATGCGCTCGGAGCCGCCCTCGGTGATGGGCTTGAGCGAGATGGCCGTGTCGGGCTTCATCTTCTTGCCGGTCAGCTTCTCGACGGTGGCCGTGATCTCGGCGACGCCCTGCGAGCCCTTCTCGAACTCGATGCCGGCGTAGAGGTCCTCGGTGTTCTCGCGGACGATCACGATATCGACGTTCTGGAACTTGGACTCGATCGAGGGGTAGAGCTTGCAGGGGCGGACGCAGGCGTAGAGGTCCAGCTCCTGGCGAAGCGCGACGTTGACCGAGCGGAAGCCGGTGCCGATCGGGGTGGTCAGCGGGCCCTTGAGGGCGATCTTGTTCTTCTTGATCGAGTCGATGACGGCCTGGGGCAACGGCGTGGTGTCCCCCGTGCGCGCCATGTAGTCGGTGCCGGCGTCGAAGCGCTCCCACTCGAACTGGACGCCGGTGGCCTCCAGGCAGCGGACGGTGGCTTCGGTGATCGAGGGACCGATGCCGTCACCGGGGATGAGCGTTACACGGTAGGCCATGGTGCGGTGTACCTTCCTTCTTGCTGTTGGTTGCTGGTCAGGCGGCTGGTCAGGCAGCTGGTCGGCAACGCGTCTTTCCGTGGGCGTCGAGAACACCCTCTCGCGAGGCCGGGAAGCGGGTTCCCGGCTGCTTGCATGGGCCTTATCGTCTCACAATCCGGGGATGGTGTCTAGGGAAGCCCAAGACAGCGATCCCCCCCTCGAGAGGGGGGGATCGGCGTGGGAGAGTGAGATCAGCCGCGGCTCATGCCTTCGACGGCCTTGACCATCGCCTCGCGGATCTGGTTGATGAGCTGGCTGGCGTTGCGCAGGGCCTCCATCTTTTGCTCGCGCTTATCGACCCGGCTGGGCACGAAGAAGTCGCCGACGCGGCCGAAGAAGCCGACGTTACCGGCCTCGTCGGCCATCTTCTCGAGGCGCTGCTGGGCCACGGCGGACCGCTCGAAGGAGGCACCGACGTCGAAATTGGGCTTGGGGGCCGAGGGGCCGGTCGAATTCGAAATGGAACCCATGGGTTGTTCCTCCTATCCGTCGAGAAGGCTGGCGTCGCCGTCGTGCTTGCGCCTGCGCCGGCGCTGTCGGTGGTTGATCAGGGCCTGGAAGGGGTTGTCCGGTGTCTCCTGGGTCAGCTGGAGGCGGTCGTCTCCGAGCGCCGGCGCCGGTGTCGCCTGGGCCTCGGGCGCCGCCTTCTGGAAGGCGAAGCCCCCGGGGTCCCTGCCGGAAGAAAAGCGCGGGTCCCGGCGCGGATCTCCGATCTCCCGGCGCTGATCCGGCTGGGAGGGTTGGTGGTTGAAGATCCCGTCGACTCCCATGGAGCCTCCTCCTGGCGCCGTTTAGCGGCCGAGCTGATCCTTGAGCTGAGCGAAGCGCTCGTCGGTCATCCCGCGCTGGGCCAGCTGGTCGCGCAGGAAGGTGGCCAGGCCCGCCGCCTGCATGGGGTTGAGCTTGAGGCCGGGGAACTCGCCCCGAGTGAGGGTGCCGATCAGATCGTTGAGGTCGCTGGCGCCGCGGACCTGGTCCGAGGGGGAAGCGGGGGCCGCCGAGGCGCCGGCCGCACGGGCCAGGCGCGCCGCGCCGCCGGTGCCGATCAGGTTGACGTCGCCGCCCATCGTCGTCGAGCGACCGGCTTCGGTCGTCGCGGGGGTGGCGTCGGCCGGGGCGCTGTTGGCGGCGAGGATGCGCTTGAAAATCTCGCCGAGGCCGCCGTTACCGTTGATCTTGCCGCTCATCGCTTGTCTTCTCCCTTGTCTTGACTGGTTGACGGGGTGCGTCTCCCGCGCACCCGGCTTTCACTATCCTATATCGAACTCTCGTTTTCATTCTTGCTTGTTTAAGTGCAGATTAAACGAAAATCTCACGGGAATTTAATGGATCCCCCCTTGCCAAGCAGCCGAGCGGGCGTCCGGCGCCACCAGGCGCACGCTCCGGTCGGCAAGCCGCATGAGGTAGAGGCCGCTCGTCTCCTGGAGCTGGGCGAGGCCCGGATGGTAATTGCTCTCGTAAAGAATCGCATCGCCCTCGGGCGAGAAGATCGGCCGCCGGCACCAGGCGCCGGGCGGGCTCTCGGTCAGCCTGTCGCTGAGGCCGGTGGCCAGGCCTGCCATGTAGATCTCCCAGGTGCCGCTGGCGTTGGAGGCGTAGGCGAGCTGCGCTCCCGAGGGCGACCATGCGGGCTCGACCCCGTTGCCCCGGGGGACGAGGACCCTGGGACGCTCGCCCTTGGCCCCGGCCACCCAGATCTGCCAGGGCTTGGGGGAGACGCGGCGAGCCCAGGCGAGTTGCTGTCCGTCGTACGACCAGGCGGGATTGCCCTCGGCCGCCCCGTACGCGAGATCCCCCTGGGCGCCGGTGTTGATGTCCAGCCACCGCACGGCGCTGACCATGCCGCGGCTCGGGCTGTAGCGCGTCATGGTGTAGGCCATCAAGGCGCCCAGAGGATGCCACCTGAGCTCGTGGGCGCTGTCGGCGACCTCGCCGACGTAGCGCGCGCTGCGGCCGTCCGGGTAGCGGGTCCAGACCTGGGTGCGGCCGGGAATGCGCTGGATGAAGGCGAACTGGGAGGCCCCCGAAAGCCAGGTGGGCGAGACCTGGGTCCCCTCGACGTCGGGGGTCAGGCACCGCTCGTCGCTGCCGAGGCCATCCACCCCCCAGATGCGCCCGCCGCGCTCGAAGACGATGAGGTTCGGGGCAAGGGGCGTGCCCTCGCGCGGCAAGGGGACGTCCACCAGGCGCTTCTCGCCGGGGAGCAGGCTGAACACCCGCGCGGCGCGGGCGTAGCCCGGCGCCGAGAAGCGCACGCTGGCACTCGCGCCGAGCCCGTCGAGCGAAAAGCGCCCCTGCGCATCGGTCCGGATCGCCTTGCCCTCGCCCACCTGCACCGTGGCCCCGGCAAGCGGCCGGCCGGAGGGATACTCGGTGACCGTGCCGGAAAGCACCGTCGGGGCGCTGCGATCGAACAGCGCGCACGAGGTCGCAAGAAGCGCGATCGCAGCCGAGGCGAGCAGCTTCCTCATCGAGCATCCTCCTGAAGCGGCGAAAAGCGCCTGCCCTGGGGCTCCGCGAGCGAAAGCAGGCCCAGGGGCGTGCCGGGCGCCTTCAAGGAGAAGACCCTCCCCCAGCGATCCTTGAGCGGGTCGTACACCGCCACCAGGCGGCGCGGCGCCGACAGCAGCCCGATCGCGCCGTCCTCCAGCCAGGCCATCGAGGTGATGGGCCACGACACGTTCAGCTCGTGGACCACCGAGCGGGTCCGGGCGTCGAGCACCAGCAGGGCACCGGTGCCGCCCGGCCGGCTCGCCGAGAGGTAGAGGCGCGAGCGCGAGGGATCGGCCAAAAGCTCCAAGGGCCGGTCCGTCAGGCGCACGAACTGCGGCGCGGGCATGCCCGAGCGCGGATCCTCGACGCTGAGCTGACCGTTCCTGAGGGCGAAGAAGCCCTCGTCGAGGGCCACGTGCTGGGCCGTGTCGTCGACCATGGGCAAGAAGTCGAAGGTGTAGACCCCCAGCTTGGCGAGCAGGGTGCGCGGGTCCACCACCGCCACCGCCGTGCGGCCCGCGGCGAGGTAGTAGCGGCTCGCCGAGGCGACGAAGCGCATCCCCCGGCGTGAAAGCTCGGGCGATCGATAGCTCGCGAGCACCTGGTAGCGGGTGGGCGAGTAGCGCCTGGCATCGACCACCGAAAGCTCCTGGCGAGCGGGGCTGTGCAGGAGAAGGACCGCCTGTTCCCGCACGAAGACGGCCGCCTCGACGGTGCCCGAGAGCGGAACGAGGCCCCAGTCGTCGGCCGCCTCCAGGTCCACGACCGAGAGGGCTTGCGGGTAGCGGACCAGGATCTCGCGGCCCGAGGGCGAGGGCGTCGGAGCCGCCGTGGCCCCGGTGGCCGCGAGCAGAAGGCCGAGCGCGGCCGCCGCGGCCGGGGCGCGATCGCGCCCCGGCC
>DATNQI010000069.1 GCA_036704125.1 Pantanalinema sp.
AGCGCGACTTGGTGGGGGTGGGCGCCTTGGCAGGGGGCACCTGGCGCGGCTTGACCTTGGCGGGCGCAGCCGGCGCCGGCTGGACAGACTGGGCCGACTGCACCACGGGGGCCTTGGCCTCCTCTTGCGGGCGCTGCCCCATCACGTGGGCACAGCCCGCGAGCGCCACGGCGCCTGCGAACGCCGCGATCATCAGTTTTCCGTTCGAATGACGAGCATTACGGTCCATCGTGCACGACCCTCCCTGAACACGCGGCAGAACGCGCGGCTGCCTGCATGTTCAGGTTAGGCCCTCGAAAGCGGCGAGCGTTAGCGCCCCATGGCCAACGCTTCTGGTCCGGACGACTAGCCGTGCTTGAGGTAGGTGGTCTGGGTCTCGGTGTAGAAGTCGAGGGCCGAGGGGCCCATCTCGCGCCCGCCGAAGCCCGAGTCCTTCATGCCTCCGAAGGGCAGGTGCACCTCGCTGAAGACCGTGGCGCAGTTGACGTGCGCGAGGCCGGTCGCCACGCGCTCGGCGTAGGCGAAGGCCTGGTGGATGTCCCGGGTGAAGATCGCCGAGGAGAGGCCGTAGTCCACCTCGTTGGCGACCGAGAGGGCCTCGTCGATCGAGTCGACCTCGATCACGGCGAGCACCGGCCCGAAGACCTCCTCGCAAGCCACGGCGTGCTCGGGGCGAACGCCGGTGAGCAGGGTGGGCTCGAAGAAGTAGCCCTTCTTGTACTCGCCCCCCATCCGGTGGCCGCCGTAGGCGAGAGTCGCGCCCTCCTGGCGGGCGATCCCCATGTAGCGCTCGACCTTTTCCAGGGCCTCCTGGTTGACGAGCGGGCCCATGGTGTTGTCCTCGTCGAGGCCGGGGCCGACCTTGATGGCCTGGGCGTGGGCCATGAGGCGCTCGACCAGGGGCCTGGCGACGCGCCGATCGACGATGACCCGGCTGGTGGCCGTGCAGCGCTGGCCGGTGGATCCCCAGGCTGCCACGGCGATCTCGCGGGCGGCGAGCTCGACGTCGGCATCCGCCATGACGATGGCCGCGTTCTTGCCGCCGAGCTCCAGCTGCACCTTGGCGAGGCGCCCTGCGGCCACCTGGTTGATCCGCTTGCCCACCGCGGTCGAGCCGGTAAACGAGACGGCCTTGACGCCGGGATCCTCCACCAGGGCAGCACCCACCTGGCCGTCGCCGTGGACGAGGTTGAGCACGCCCGCGCCGAGGCCCGCCTCGACGAAGGCCCTGACGATCAAGGCGGCGCAGAGGGGCGTCTGCTCGGCCGGCTTGAGCACCACGGCGTTGCCCGCCACCAGCGCGGGAACCAGCTTCCAGGCGGGGATGGCGAAAGGGAAGTTCCAGGGGGTGACCAGCGCGACCACCCCGACGGGGCGGCGCGTGGTGTAGGCGAACATCCCGGGCTGCTCGCTGGGGATGGTCTGGCCGTGCAGGCGCCGGGCCTCGGCGTTGAGGTACTCCATGGCGTTGATGCCCCGGTTGACCTCGATGCGGGCCTCGGCGATGACCTTGCCGCACTCCCAGCTCAGGACGTGGGCCAGGAGCTCGACCTGGTCGCGCAGCATGGCGATCGCCCGGGCGATGACCGCGCCGCGCTGGGGGGCCGGCGTGCTCGCCCAGCCGCGCTGGGCCTGGCTCGCCGCCTCGATGGCCGCCTGGACGTCCTCCGGGCTCGAGGCGGGGAAGTCGGCGAGGACCTCCTTGAAATCGGCGGGATTCACGACCGGGAAGGTCGCCCCCGAGGCGGCCGAACGCCACTCGCCGGCCACGTGGTTGAGGCGTCCGGTCGAAAGCCATGCCTTGAGGTCGCTCAGATCGAGGCCAGGACGGGCGGTGAGGGTCATGACGGGCTCCTTCTCATGTGCGGCGATCCAGACCCCCATTGTACCGGAAGGCGGAGCTAGCCCTGGGGATGAAGATAGGCCTCCAGCCGCACGTCGTCGCCGCTCGGGTAGGCCCGCAGGCCGTACAGGGCGCGGGCATCGGCCATGGACGGGGCGCTGCGCCCCTCGATGGGGGTGGGGCTGTGCGCCCCGCCGATCAGCTTGGGGGCGACGAAGTAGACGAGCTTGTCCACCACCCCCTGCTCCAGGGCCGAGGCGTTGAGGCCCCCGCCCCCCTCGAGCAGAACCCCCGAGAGGTCGCGCCGCCCGAGCTCCGCCATCAGCCAGGCGAGATCCAGGTGGCCGCTCGGCAGTGCCGGGGCCTCGAGCACCTCGGCCCCCTGGGCCCCGAGCGCCTCGCGGCGCTTTCGCGGGGCCTCGGGGCCGACCACGATGAGAAGCGGGCTGTCGATGGTGAAGAGACGCGCC
The DNA here is from genome assembly GCA_036704125.1 of Pantanalinema sp. Lineage (NCBI taxonomy): Bacteria > Bacillati > Cyanobacteriota > Cyanophyceae > Leptolyngbyales > Leptolyngbyaceae > Pantanalinema > Pantanalinema sp. Next base: position 2,314 of record DATNQI010000069.1, read on the forward strand.
GAAAGCGGCGTCTCGGCCCCCGGGTCCACGATCACCCGGGTGGGCTGGTGCGCCCCCGGGAGCCTGGCGTCGAGGCGCGGATCGTCGGCGAGCACCGTCTTGATCCCCACCATGACGACCGAGAGCTCGGCGCGCAGGGCCTGGACGAACTCCCGCGAGACCGGTCCGCTGATCCACCTGCTCTGGCCCGCCTCGGTCGCGATCTTGCCGTCCATGGTCATGGCCATCTTCATGACGACGAAGGGCAGCCGGGTGCGGACGTGCTTGAAGAAGACCTCGTTGAGGCGCTGGGCCTCTTCGGCGCACACGCCCCAGGCGACCTTCACGCCGGCCTCGCTCAGCACGCCGGCCGCCTGCGAGGCCGTCAGGGGGTTGGGATCCGGAACGGCGAACACGACCCGCGCGATGCCGGCGTCGATCAGGGCCCGGGTGCAGGGGCCGGTGCGGCCCTGGTGGTTGCAGGGCTCGAGGGTCACGTAGGCGGTGGCGCCCCGGGCGCGATCGCCGGCTTGCTCGAGTGCGAACACCTCGGCGTGCGGCGCCCCCACCCGGGGGTGGTGGCCCTCGCCGACCACTTCCGCGTCCCGGACGATCACAGCGCCCACCATGGGGTTGGGGGCGCTCCAGCCCGCCCCCTGACGGGCGAGTTCGAGGGCGCGCAGCATCCAGCGACGGTCCTGGTCGGTTGTGATCATCTTCACGCGGGCCTTTGACATGGGGGGGAACGTGGTAGAACAAGCTTACATCCATCCTGGAGGTATCGCCATGCGCCGATGGGCCATCGCCCTCGCGTCCGTCCTGGCCGTCGCCATGCCAGCCGACGCCTACGTCATCAACCTGAACAGCGACTACATGCCGGACCCCGGCCACGTCGAGCTGCTCTCCTACGGCTCCTACTCGCCCTACACCCTGAAGGTCCTCGGCGGGGCCATCTACTCGGCCAACCCCGAGGGCTCGGCCTACCACTGGCTCGAGGCGTGGAACAGCCTCGAAGTGGGCCTGGTGGCCGACACCAGCATGACGATCATCGCCCCCTACGACCTGAGCCAGTCCTTCGACGGCGCCGAGCGCCAGAGCGGCCTCGGGGACCTGACGCTGGCCCTCGGGCGCAAGCTGTGGAGCAACGAGCTGGGCAGCTTCAAGACCCGCCTGAAGGCGAGCTTCCCGGTGGGGCCGCTCGGCGCGGGGGTCGCCGCGGTGGGGGTGGACACCATCTTCAGCCAGCAGCTGATCCAGGACGTGCTGAGCGCCACGCTCAACCTCAACTACGGCTACAACCTCCAGCAGACCGTCGCCGACGCCGAGACCCTCCTGCCGCGCACCAGCTGGCAGGGGCACGGCCTCGCTTTCGGGGTGGGGCTCGACTATGCCCTGACCCCTTCGATCGGGCTGGTGCTCGAGGCCCTGGGGCAGTTCGACGGGCACAGCGAGGCGGATCGCAGGCCCGAGCCCGAGTCGGGGGCCACGACCCTCACCCTCGCCCCCGGGCTCAGCTGGTCGCTCAGCGACGCCGTCTGCCTCCAGGCCTCGCTGCAGCTCCCGCTGCTGCGCGGGGGGTACCAGGACTCCTACCCCTACGGCGGGATGGCCGGCGTCTGCCTCGACTTCTGAGGAGCACGAGGCGCTTCGCCCTTCGAGCCGAAGGTCACAGCTCGCCTGAGAGCTTGCTCACATCGCCGGGTTTAAAACGACCTAAAGATGCTTGGCCAATGTCGCCTAGGCGCGAAAGGCCGTTTCAGCGAATGCTCCATCAAGCACGCAAGAAGGGAGCAAAACGCCATGAACCACCCCAACTTCGGGACGAATCTCTTCAAGGTCGCGAGCACCTCCAACCCCGCCTCGGTCGCGGGCGCCATCGCCGGGACCCTGCGCGAGAAGGGGCGCTGCGAGATGCAGGCCATCGGAGCGGGGGCCATCAACCAGGCCGTCAAGGCGATCGCCATCGCCCGGGGCTACGTGGCCCCGGGCGGGATGGACCTGGTCTTCGTCCCGGCCTTCCTCGACATCGAGATCCAGGGCGAGGAGCGCACCGCCATCAAGTTCGTGATCGAGCCGCGCCGGACTTAACATCGCCTTAGCCCAAGCTTGACGGTCGCTCGGCACTGGCGCTATAATCGACGACCTGTCCAGGCGTCTACGCGCCGGACAACGTCATTCGGGCGGTACCGCTCGGATCCGGTCTCAAAGACCCGAGAGGCACTCGGCTACCGGATGCGGCGCGTCTCGCAACTGAGGAGAAAGCCCAATCATGTACGCCATCATCGCCACCGGCGGCAAGCAGATCCGCGTCGAGGAAGGCCGCTTCGTCGACATCGAGCTGATCGCCGGCAACGAAGGGGACACCGTCACCTTCGACAGCGTCCTGCTCGTTTCCAAGGACGGCAAGTTCCAGGTCGGCACCCCCAGCGTCTCGGGCGCCAAGGTCACCGGCAAGATCGTCAAGCACGGCAAGGGGCCCAAGCTGATCGTCTACAAGATGCGCCCCAAGAAGCACTACCGTCGCAAGAACGGCCACCGTCAGCCCTTCACCCGGGTGATGGTCGAGTCGATCAGCTTCTAAGCCTTTAGAAAGGACCGCATCGAAAAATGGCACACAAAAAAGGGGTAGGCTCCACCCGTAACGGCCGCGACTCCAACGCCCAGCGCCTCGGCGTCAAGAAGTACGGCGGCGAGAAGGTCATCGCCGGCAACATCATCGTTCGTCAGCGCGGCACCCAGTTCCACCCCGGCGTCAACGTCGGGATGGGCAAGGACCACACCCTGTTCGCCCTGGTCGAAGGCCTCGTGACCTTCGAGCGCTTCGGCGCCAAGCGCCAGAAGATCAGCGTCCGCCCCGCGGTCGCCAACGCGTAAGCGCTGAACCCGTCGCAACGGCCCGCCCCAGCTGGGGCGGGCCGTTCGTCTGCGAATAGCCGGGAAAAGAGCTTGCGACGGACGGATGATTGGGTGGTAGACTGGTGTTCGGAGATGTTCAACCAACGCAAGGCAGGATAACAAATCACGACCTGCCGCGAGGACCACTCATCCCGCGCGTCCAGTGATAGCCGGCGTCTCTCGACGAGACGGCACGAGCAAGAGCAGCGGTGCCCGATGATCGAGCCCCCCCAAGCCATCAAGCCAACCCACCCCCCGCGCTGGGCCGCGATGTGGGGAATGTCCCTGTTCCTGTTCAGCGCCCCGTGGCTCTCCCTTTTCAATCACCGCACCTTGATCCTGGGAATTCCCCTGATCCTGCTCTACCTCTTCGGGACGGCCGCCCTCTTGATCGCGATCTCGGCGACGATGAAATCGACCGACTAGGGCCATGGTTTCGCCCCTTCTGCTGGTTGGAGTCGCCGCGGGCTACCTCCTATTGCTGTTCCTGATCGCCTATCGCGTCGAGCGGCGACAGGCCGCGTTCGCCCCGTCGCACGTTCGCACGTTCACCTACCTCATGGCCCTCTCCGGGGTCTGGATCACCGGCTGGAGCTACCTGAGCGCGGCGGGCGGGCTGATCGACAAGGGGCTGCCCTACCTGGCCATCCAGCTCGGAGCCGGCCTCACCTTCCTGTTCGGCTGGCCCCTGATCCTGAAGGCCGTCCAGATCGCCAGGGCCCACCGCGTCACGACCCTCCCGGGCTTCCTCGCGCTCAGGTACGGGGGGTCGAGACTCCTCCCCGTGCTGGTGGCGTGCTTTCTTTTCGCGGGAACCCTTCCCTACATCGCCCTGCAACTGGGGGCGGCCGCCTATGCCTTCCAGGTGCTCACGTCCGAAGGGGGCGCCATCATCGCCCGGCCTCCGCACGCGCTGGTGCTGAGCCTGACGATGCTCCTGGCCGTCTTCTCCATCCTGTTCGGCGCCCGCCGGGCCGATCCGACCCTTCGCCACGCGGGGCTGGTCGTGACCCTCGCCATCCACGCGGCGCTCAAGCTCATCGCCCTGGCAGCCGTCGCCCTGCTTTCCCTGCGGCGCTTCCCCTCGCCCTTCGCCGACCCCGCGGTCTGGCCCCACCTGACGATCGGCAGCACCCCCGACAACACCTTCTCGAACTGGATGGGCTACCTGCTGCTGAGCATGGGCGCGGTCGTCCTGCTGCCCTCCATCTTTCACGTGTGCGTGGTGGAGAACACCCGCGAGGCGGACATCGTGACGGCCCGGTGGGCCTTCCCCCTCCACTCCCTGGTCCTGTACGCCCTCTTGATCCCCATCGCCCTGGGCGGGGCCCTCGCCGGCCTCTCCGGCGCCGGGGTGCAGGCCTCCGTCCTGGTGCTGCCCTGGCAAGCGGGCTCGCTCCAATTGAGCCTGCTCGCCTACCTGGGGGCGATCGCCGCGGCCTCGGGGATGGCCGTCGTCACGGTCCTGGCGCTCACCAACATCGTGATGAGCGACCTGCTGCTGCCCGCCCTCAGGCGCCACGTGCACGCGCTGGGGCCCTACCTGCGGCCGCTGAGGTGGGGGATCATCCTCGGCGTCGCGCTGTCGGCCTTCGGGATGTGGGCCCTCACCGACGTCGCCTTCCTCGCCCAGTTCGGCCTGGTCTCCTTCATCGCCGCGGCTCAGCTCGCTCCCGCCTTCTTCCTGGGGCTGGTCTGGCCCGGGCTGCCGGGGCGAGCGGTCACGTGGGGCCTGGGGCTCTCAATTTTCCCCTGGCTCTACACCGCCCTGCTGCCGAATCTCGCCGGCAAGATCCCCCTGCTATCGGCGATCGTCGCGCGCGGACCGTGGGGGATCGACTGGCTTCGCCCCACGGCCATGTTCGGGATGAGCGGGCTGGACCCCTACGTCCATGCGGCCTTCTGGTGCCTGGCGGCGAACATGGGGGCGATCCTCCTGTGCGCGCTGCGGCGTCCACTGTCGACCGAGCGCGAGCAGCGCGCGATCGCGCTGCTGAAGGGTGACAAGCGCTCGCTCGGCCTTCACCGCCGGCTCCTCAAGGCGATCTCGCCAGAGGAGATGGAGGCCGTCCTGAGGCGCTTCCTGGAACCGGATCAGGCCGACTCCGAGCTCGCGCGGATCCGCCGCACCCTCGAGACGGTCGATCTGCCCCTCGAGACCAGGCAGCTGATGGCCCGCCAGGACCTCGAGCGCGTCCTGAGCGGACCGCTCGGGCCGGCGATCGCCGGCGCCGTGGTCCGGCAGTACTTCCCCATCGCGGAAGAGCCCGTCCCGGACGCCCTCGAGGCCTTCAAGACGATGGAGCAGGCGCTCGCCCTCAACCGGGCGGACCTGATCAACCGCCTCAAGGAGATGGGCGTCCTCAACGCGGTGGCCGAGCGCCTGGTGGCCGAGCGGGATCCCGAGCGCATGCTCGCCGAGGTCGGCGCGCTCCTGAGCGACAGCTTCCAGCTCGACCTGGTGGGCACGCTGCTTATCGAGGGCGACCAGGGGCGCCTGAGCGGCCGGCACGGCTTCAGGGCGAGCGACGATCGCTCGTTCAGGATTCCCGAGGGCTCGGTGCTCGAAGAAGCGATCCGATCGCGCGCGCTCCGGGTCCTGACGCTGCCTCTGGAGGTGGACCCGCGCGATCCCTTCATGCGAGGCGAGGGGCTCGAGACCCTGGTCTACGTCCCGATCTCGCTGCCCGAGAACCTGATCGGCATGCTCGTCTGCGGCATCCGGGGCACGCCCCGGCACGTCTCCCCCGAGTTCAAGAACCTCCTGAGCGCGATCGCCAGCGAGCTCGCCCTTGCGATCGCCAACGCCCTGCACCGGCAGCGCGAGGACCAGCTCAGGCGGCAGCTCGAGGTCACCCTGGACAACCTGGCGGACGCGGTGGCGGTGGTCCAGCAAGACGGCCGCATCGTCCTGATCAACGACGCGTTCGCCGGGCTCATCCAGGCCAGCGACAAGGAACGCCTCCTCGGCATGAGCCTCGGCGAGCTGGTGGCGACGGTCGCGCTCAGGGACCTCTCGGGGACGGCGATCCCCCAGGAGCGCAGCGCGACCTTCCAGGCCCTGAAGGGGAGGAAGATCGACCTCCAGGCGTGCTGGACGGGGCTGCAAGGCCGGCGCTACGTCGTCAGCATCTCCAGCGTCCCCATCTTCGACGCCAAGGGGACGGCAATCCAGGCCGTCACCGTCATCCGGGACATCACCGAGATCTACCAGCTCAAGGAGGCCCTCGAGGAGCGCGTCGAAGAGCGAACCACCGAGCTCTCGCGCGAGCGGGACCTCCTCAAGAGCGCCAACGAGAAGCTCGCGGCGGCCCTCGAGGACCTCCGCAGCCTGGAGAAGGTGAAGGCCGCCTTCGTGAACGCCGTCTCCCACGACCTGCGCATCCCGCTCACCGGCATCGTCGGCTATGCGGAGCTCCTGGAGGAGGGGATCGGCGGAGCGCTCGGCGAGCAGCAGCTGGACTTCGTGACCCAGATCATGGAGGCGTCCCGGCGAATGACCCGCCTGCTCAACGAGTTCCTGGACTACGCCCGGATGGAGTCCGGCCAGTTCGCGATCGAGCCGCGCGCGCTCGATCTCGCGGAGCTCGTCCCGCAGGCGATCGCGGGCTTTCGGCCTGCCGTCGACAAGAAGGGAGTCACCCTGAGCGCGGCGATCGCCCCGGAGCTCCCCGAGGTCTCGGCGGACCCCGACCGGATCACCCAGATCCTGGGCAACCTGCTCTCCAACGCCGTCAAGTTCACCCCCCCGGGCGGGGAAATCCGGGTGAGCGCCCATCCTCGCGGGCAAAGCGTCGTGCTCGAGGTGGCCAACGACGGCCCCGGGATCCCCCCCGAGGCCCTGCCCCACATGTTCGAGCGCTTCTTCCAGACCGAGTCGGGGCGCCAGGCGGGAGGCACCGGGCTCGGCCTCTCCATCGTCAAGAGCCTGGTGGAGGCCCACGGCGGCGAGGTCTGGGTCGAATCGACCCCGGGCAAGGACACGACCTTCCGCTTCACCCTCCCCGTGGCCTGAAGCAACCTGCCTCCGGTTTGGCCAAGCACTTCCGTCCCCTCGCGAATTGATCCCCGGGCGCTGCGATCGCATCATCGGCTCGGAAAACCCCGGCTCGCCCAGCGTGCGAGCAGGGGAAAAGGCAACGCGAGCGTGAGAGGGAGGGCCGAGCCATGAGCGCCACCGCGAGGATCCGCAACGTCGCCGTCATCGGAGCCCACGGGGTCGGCAAGACGACCCTGGTCGAGTGCATGCTCTTCGACATGACCATGGTCCCGCAGCGTGGGCGGATCGAGACGGGCAACACCGCCACCGATTTCGACAGCGAGGAGATCCTGCGCCAGATGTCGATCCAGACGGGCATCGCCTCGGGCGAATGGCGCGACCACGCCATCAACCTGCTCGACGTGCCGGGCAGCCACGACTTCTCGACCGACGCCCGGCTGGCCATGGCCATGGCCGACGCGGCCGTCCTCGTCGTCAACGCCGGCAAGGGGGTGGACGCCAACACCCGCAAGGCCTTCGAAACGGCCCGCGAGCTGGGGCTGAGCGTCTTCATCTTCATCAACGGGGTCGAGCAGGACACGGCCAAGGACTACCCCTTGATCCTGCAGGAGATCCACGAGCGGCTGACCCCCGGTGCGGTGCCGCTCGAGCTGCCCGTCGGCAGGGGCCGGACCTTCAAGGGCGACGTGGACCTGGTCGGCCTCAGGACCTGGTACTTCGCCCCCGAGTCGGGCGAGGTCACCGAGGTCCCCGACACCCCGCCGGAGCTCGCCGAGCTGGTCCAGCGCTACCACACCTCCATGGTCGAGGGGGTCGCCGAGCTTCACGACGAGGTCCTCGAGCGCTACCTGGGCGGCCAGGAGCCGGCACAGGCGGAGCTTGCGGCGCTGCTGCGCGCCGACACCCTCGAAAACAAGCTGGTCCCGGTCATGTGCGGCTCCGCCTTGGGCAACGCCGGCGTGCGTCCCCTGCTGGATGCGATCGTCGACCTTCTGCCCTCGCCGCTCGATCGCAGGCCCCCGGCCGTGATCGACCTCGACACCCAGGCCCAGGTCCCGGTGGCCCCCACCCCGGACGCGCCGGCAGCGGCGGTCGTGCTCAAGACCTTCGCGGATCCCTACCTCGGCAAGATCAGCGTCTTCCGGGTGCTGTCGGGGACGATTTCCTCCGACTCCCACCTCTTCAACTCCCGGCGCCAGGCCCCCGAGCGGCTGGGCCGCCTCTTCAAGCTCGTCGGAAAGAAGCAGACGCCTGTCGATCGGCTCCTGGCGGGCGACATCGGGGCCACCACCAAGCTCAAGGAGACCCAGACCGGCGACACGCTGGTGGCCGAGGGTCACTCCCAGCGGCGGCTCGCCTATCCCATGCCGGAGCCTGCGACCTCCATCTGGTCGGTGGCCATCTCGCCCCTCTCCAAGAACGACGAGGCCAAGCTCGCGATCGCCCTTGCCAAGCTCCGAGAGGAGGACCCCGCCCTGGGGGTCTCGGTGGAGGGCCGGACCCACCGCACCGTCCTGAGCGGCCAGGGGCAGACCCACCTGGAGGTGACCCTGGCCAAGCTCGCCAACCGCTACAACCTGGAGGTCTCGCAGGCCGAGCCCGAGGTCCCCTACCGCGAGACGATCGCGGGCCGCGCCCAGGGGCAGGGCAAGCACAAGAAGCAGACCGGCGGGCGCGGCCAGTACGGGGACGTGTGGCTAAGGATCGAGCCCCTTGCGCGCGGGGCGGGGTTCAAGTTCGTGGACGCGGTGGTGGGCGGGGCCGTGCCGCGCAACTTCATCCCCGCGGTCGAGAAGGGGGTGCGCGAAACCCTGGAGCAGGGGATCGTCGCGGGCTACCCCATCGTCGACGTCCAGGTGACGCTGTACGACGGCTCATCCCACTCGGTCGACAGCTCTGAGATGGCCTTCAAGATGGCCGCGCACCTGGCCATGCGCAAGGTGTTCGCCGAGGCGCAACCGCTGCTGCTTGAGCCCATCCTGGACGTCCAGGTGTCGGCCCCCGAGGAGGCCCTCGGTGACGTCATGGGCGATCTCAACGGCAGGCGCGCGCACATCGAGGGGATGGAGGGCACCTCCATCCGCGCCAAGGTGCCCCTTGCCGAGCTCGCGGGCCTGGTGACGGCGGTGCAGAGCATCACCCGCGGCCAGGGGACCCTGGAGTCGACCTTCGCCCACTACCAGGAGGTTCCGCCCCACCTGCAGGCCAGGCTGCTCTCTGAGCTGAAGGCGGAGACGGCCGCCCACTGAGGGGCGGCCGTCACGAAAGTTTGCAATTCCCTCTCGGTCGACCCTGAACTTATGTGAACCCATCGAGCCTCTCTAGAACGCCGAAAAGCCCCGGAGGCAATGCCTCCGGGGCTCTCGATCAAGCGCTAGCGGCCGCGGCCGGCGCCGGCGAGCTGCTTCTTGCGGCCCTCGATCCGCTCCTTGAGGTTCTTGCCGGCGGTCCAGACCGGGCTCTTCTTGGCGGGGATCTTGAGGACGGCGCCGGTGCGGGGGTTGCGACCCTCGCGGGCGGCGCGCTGGCGGACCTGGAAGGTGCCGAAGCCGACCAGGGTCACCTTGTGGCCGCGCGACAGGGCCTGCGAGATGGCCTCGATGGTGGCGTTGAGGCACTCGCCGGCTTCCTTCTGGGAAACCTTCGCCTTGGTGCTGATGGCCTTGATGAGCTCTTCCTTGTTCATAGCGGGTCTTTCCTCCTAGTGTGAGATGAAGAGTGTGGGATGGGGCGCCTTTCCTGAACGGCGTAACAAAGTTTAATGAACTTGAGTGTGATTATAGGAACCCACTTCTGAAAAAGCAAGGGGTCGAGCGTTTTTTCGGAAAAAAAATTTTACAAGCGCGCCTCACCCCTGCCTATCGCCGCCCCCGACACGGCCAAGGGCGGCCCTTTCAGGGGGGGTGCCGCGGTGCTATACTGAAGAAAAACGATTGCCCGGATCTCGCCCCTCCCGGCCCGAGATCCCGGCCTGTCACGGAGGGTTAACGCCATCGCCGGCCATTCAAAGTGGGCGAACATCAAGCACACCAAGGCGAAGCAGGACGCCCGAAAAGGCGCCGTGTTCACCGAGATGTCGCGCGAGATCATCATCGCCGCCAGGACCGGGGGCTCCGACCCCGCGGGCAACTTCCGCCTGTGCCAGGCCATCGACAAGGTCAAGCTCGACGGCGTGCAGCGCGTCTGCTCCAACTTCGAGCTGCCCGACGCGCTGATGGCCGACCTCCCGGCGCTGGCCTAGCCCCATGGCTCGTTCGCCGCGCGTCGCCCTCACTGCCCTCGCCCTCGCCCTCGCGCTGGGGGCGGGGCTCGTCGCTTTCTGGAGGCAAGGCAAGCCCGCGGAGCGCGCCGGGGCGCGCGAGGTGACCCTCTACTACCTGGACCCCCAGGCCATGTTCCTGGTCCCCGTCAGCCGCCGCCTTCCTTTGCCTCCCGGCACCGACCGGGCGCTGCAAGCGGCCCTGGATCGGCTCGAAGACGTCCCGCCGGGCCTCGCGAGCGCCCTTCCCCCCATGACCCGAGCGACGGTCAGTGGGATCAAGGACGGAAAGGCGGGGGTCACCCTTCGCCTCTCGGGCGCTGCCCCGGGCAGCGGCGGCGAGCAGCTGATGGCCGCCGCCGTGGTCCGGACCGCCGGGGCCATCGACGGGATCCAGGAGGTCGCCCTTTCGCTCGAGGGCCCCGACGGCAAGCCGCTCGCGAGCGAGCACCTGGACCTCTCGCAGCCCCTCTCGCCCACGGACCCCGGCATGGAGAACCTCTACCTCGAGGGCGGCAACGGCCTGACCGTGACCATCTACTACCGCGTGCCCCGCTCCTCCTACCTGGTCCCCGTCCGGGTCCCCCTGCCGGCCGCCTACCAGAACGAACCGCTCAAGGGTGGCTTCGCGCTCCTGCTCGACGGCCCGCCGCCGGCGCTCGCCGCCTTCCTTTCCCCCAGCCTGCCGGGCGCCTGGCGCTGGAACGGCCTCGAGGGGACCACCGCCCGCATCCTGTGGAAGGGGAGCGAGCCTCCGCAGCCGCTCGCCATCCGCGCCCTGGCCCTCACCCTGACCGAGCGAGAAGGCATCCGGGCGGTGCGCATCGACACGGAAGCAGGCCCCCTCGCGACCAAGGTGGGTCCCTTCGACCTGGGCCGTCCCGTCCCGCGCCCCGAGGCGATCAACCCGCTCGACGACAAGGTGTCGGTGCTCGGCGCCCCGGGTATGACCGTTAGACCGGCGACGGGCCCCCTCGCGCTCAGGGGCGAGCAGGCTCGCGCCGGGCTCGCCGTTTAAGCCCCAGGGAGGGTCCCGTTGCGCCGCATCGCCAGCATCTTCGCGCTCGTGAGCGTCGTGGCCTCCGCCGTGACGCTCGCGAGCGGCGCCGAAGCCGCCGAACAGGCCCAGATCCGCCTCTTCGGCTTCGAGCGCGCCAGCGGCGAGGTCGTGCTCTACGCCGACGCCCCCTTGGCCCCCAAGGCCTTCCACCTGGACCACCCCTACCGCTGGGTGGTGGATCTGCCGAACACGCGCTACTCGGGGCTCACCAAGAACCTCGGCCCGATCGCGGGCACCCCCGTCCGGGGCGTGCGCCTCTCCCTGTTCAAGAGCGGCACCGCCCGGCTGGTCTTCGACCTGTCGCGCAAGGCCGAGTTCCCGCAGGTGGCGACCATCCCCCGCCCCGGCAGCCACAAGCTGGCCTTCAAGGTGGCCGCCCCGCAGGCTCAGGCGCCGACGCCCCCCCCTGAGCCCGCCTCGCCCGAGCCGACCCCTCGCACCGCCACGCCGCGCCCGGTGATCCGCCGCAGCCCGCAGCCGCGCGCCACCGAGGCCCCCGCGCGATCCGCGGGCCTCGCCCTTCACCGGGTGGGCGACGGCTGGGAGCTGACCATCACCACCCAGCAGCCCGTCACCTACGTCCTCTCGCCCCGCACCCGTGCCGACCGCGTGATCTTCGACCTGCAGGGGGCGGGCGCCGAGCTGCCCAAGGACAGCCTGTACGTTGACAACGGGCTGATCGCGCGCGTCCGGGTGGCGCCGCTCGGCGACCGAACCCACCGGGTCACCGTGGAGTTCGACCAGCCCATCAAGCATGCCCTCGACCTGAGCGAGAACCGCCGCGTCCTCACCCTGAGCCTCGGCGCGGCGGTGCTGGACAAGGGAGCGACCGCCAGCGCGCGCAAGAGCGCCGAGGAGAAGCGCATCACCATCGACGCGGGCCACGGGGGGATGGACCCCGGCACCATCGGCGCCCACGGCACCCTCGAGAAGGACATCACCCTCCAGATGGCCCTTCGCCTGCGCAAGCTGATGCAGGACTCGGGGATGGAGGTCCAGATGACGCGCACCGAGGACATGCAGATCATGCTCCGGCCGCGGGTCGACATTGGCGACGCCTTCGACTCGGACGTTTTCATCTCGATTCACGCCAACCACGTGGGCGACCCGAGCGTGTCGGGGATCGAGACCTACTACTTCACCCCCAAGTCGCTTCCCCTGGCCCGCTCGGTCCACAAGCGGCTGGTCAACGCGCTGCAGCGGCGCGATCGCGGCATCCGCCGCAACAACTTCGTGGTGGTCAAGTACAACAAGATGCCCGCGGTGCTGGTGGAGCTCGGGTACCTCTCGAACCCCACCGAGGAGCGCCTTCTCACGAGTCCCCAGTACCAGCAGCGGGCCGCCGAGGCCATCCTCGTGGGCGTCCAGGACTACTTCCGGACGCGATCGCTCAAGCAGTAAGGTCGATCAGCGGGACCGCAGGTAGCGCAGGAGGGCCTCGAAGCGCTCGGGCACGGGGGCCTCGAAGGTCATTCGCGCGCCCGTGCGCGGGTGGTCGAAGGACAGCCGGAAGGCGTGAAGGGCCTGCCCGCTCAGCTTGACCGGGAAGGGCACCTTGGCGGGCCCGTAGACCGGATCCCCCACGATGGGATGCCCCAGGTGGGCCATGTGGACCCGGATCTGGTGGGTGCGACCGGTTGCGAGCTGCAAATCGAGCAGCGTCGCGTCCCGGAAGGCCTCCGCCACCTGCCAGTGCGTCAGGGCCTCGCGGCCGCCCGGCACCACGGCCATCTTGACGCGCTCGCTGGGATGGCGCGCGATGGGCGCCTCCACCCTGCCGGCGTCGGTGGCCATCACCCCGTGGACGATCGCCCGGTACTCGCGCCGGGCCGTCTTGGCCGCGATCTGGGCCGAAAGCGACTGGTGCGCCAGGTCCGTCTTGGCCACCACGAGCAGGCCCGAGGTGTCCTTGTCGAGGCGGTGCACGATTCCAGGCCGGGCCACCCCCCCGATGCCGGAGAGGTCCTTGCAGTGGTGCAGCAGGGCGTTGACCAGGGTCCCCTCCCAGGCGCCGGGGGCAGGGTGGGTGACCATCCCCTGGGGCTTGTTGACCACCAGCAGGTCGGAGTCCTCGTAGACCACGTCCAGGGGGATGTCCTGGGGCAACACGTTCAGCTCGCGCGGCGGCGGCACGTCGAGCGTCACCTTCTCGCCCCCCTTGAGGCGGGCGCTGGGCTTGGCAGAGCGGCCCTCGAGCAAGACCGATCCCGCCTGGATCAGCTCCTGAAGGCGGGATCGAGAGACGTCGGGCACGTGGCCCGCGATGAAGTGATCGAGCCGCTGCCCCTTCGCCTCCAAGGGCACCGAGAGCAAGAGCGGCTCGTCCACGATTACTCCTTGGTCTTGCGGGTCCGGGTCGTCCGGCGCCGGGCCGGAGCGCGACGCGCGGGCTTGGCCTCGGCCTCCTCGGCGCCCTCCTCGGCCTCGGCCGCTTCGGCCTCGGGGGCCTCCACCGGCTCGGCCACGGGGGGCGCGACCTCGACGGGCGCTTCCACCGCAACGGGCTCCTCGCTCGCCTCGGGGGTCTCCTCGGCTGCCGCCTTGGCGGCGCGGCCCTTCACGGGGCGACGGCGGGCCGTCTTGCGGACCGGGGCGACCTCCTCGACGGCAGGGGCCTCGGGCTCGGCGACGACCTCTTCGGCCGGCGCCGCGGCTTCGGGCTCGAGCACGGGCTCGACGACCGGCTCGACCACGCTCACCTCGATGGGGGCCTCGGCGGCGGGTGCCGCCTCGAGGACCGGGGCGGGGATCTCGGCGCCTTCCTCGACCGGCACCAGCTGCATGACGCCGGGGGCGACCTCGATCATCTGCATCTTGGGGCGTGGACGGGACTTGGGCCGGAACACCCGGACCGGAGCCGCGACCGGCTCGGCAACCGCCGGAGCGGGGGCCTGAGCGGCCTCGCCCCAGGGCGACGGGCCCGCTGCGACCACGGGGGCCGCTACGGGAGCCACCTCGACGGGGGCCTCGGGGCGGGGTTCGAAGCGGGGACGCTCGCGATCCCGGTCCCGACCGCGACCACGCTCACCGCGCTCACCGCGCTCGCCGCGCTCGCCGCGCTCGCCGCGCTCGCCGCGCTCGCCGCGCTCGCCGCGCTCACGGCCGCGCTCGCGGCCGCGGCCGCGCTCCCGGTCCTGGCGCTCGGGACGCGCATGACGCTCGGTCAGCTCCTCCTCGGAAGGGGCGAAGGCCTCGAGCTCCATGGCCTCGAAGGAGAAGCCCGGGACGCTCGGAGCCGGCGCGCTCGCGGCGGGCTCGATGAACGGCTCCTCTTCCTCCTCCTCGCCGGCGAAGGAGGTCGTCAGGACCTGCGTGCCCTCCTCGGCGCGCTCGCCACCCCGGCCGCGACCCCGGCCGCGACGGCGGCGACGGCGGCGCTGGTTCTCCTCCTCGGCCTCGGCCGCGAGATCCATCCGGGGACCGACGCTCGGATAGGCGGGCGCCTCGATGACGATGGGCTCCTCGATGATCTCCTCGACCAGCTCGACGGCGGCCTCCTCGGCGTTGCGAGCGGGGCGGGTCTCGACGCGGGCCGTGGGCAGGGCCACGTGCTCGGCGGGCAGCACCTCGTTGCGCAGGCGGCCGAGACCCAGGCAGGTCGGGCAGGTCTTGGTAAGCTGCTCGAGCAGGCTCTGGCCCTGGCGACGGCGCGAGAGCTCCATCAGGCCGTGCTCGGAGAACTGGCTGGTGATCTGGGGCCGGCTCTTGTCGGACTTGATCGCCTCGTTCATGGCCTGGATGACCTTCTGCTGGTCGGCCTGGTAGTCCATGGAGATGAAGTCGACGATGATGATGCCGCCGATGTCGCGCAGGCGGATCTGACGCGCGATCTCGACCGCGGCCTCGAGGTTGGTCTTGAGGACCGTCTCGTTGAGGCTCTTGGAGTTGGTGAGCTTGCCCGAGTTGACGTCGATGACGGTCAGGGCCTCGGTGGCCTCGATGACGACGGAGCCGCCCGAGGGCAGGTTGACCTTGGGCTTGAGGGCCGACTCGATCTCGCTGGCGATGCGGTAGTGGGGCATCAGGGGGGTGCGGGCCCGGTGGACCATCAGGTTGCGGACCATCTCGGGCATCCAGCTCGAGAGGATCGATCGCGCGCGCTGGAAGGCGTCCTGGCTATCGACGACGATGCGCTCGGTGTCGTGGGTGAGGCGATCGCGCAGCACGCGGGTCAAGAGGTCGTTGTCGCGGTAGAGCAGGGCGGGCGGGTTCTTGAGCTGGGCGCCGTGGAGGATCTCGGTCCACTTCTCGATCAGCTCCTCGACGTCTCGCTTGAGCTCCTCTTCCGAGCAGCCGGCGGCCTCGGTGCGGACGATCAGGCCGTGGCCCGGGTCCTTGAGCTCGGAGGCGATCCGGCGAAGGCGCTCGCGCTCCTGCGCGTCGGTGATCATGCGGGACATGCAGACCCGGTTGTCGTGAGGCACGAAGACCAGGTAGCGCCCGGGAATCGAGAGGCGGCCGGTGAGGCGCGCTCCCTTGGTGCCCGTGGGGGCCTTCGCGATCTGCACCAGGAGCTTCTCGCCGGTGCGGATGGGCTGGGGCTTGGAGCGCTTGCGCGGGCTGATGGCGGTGGGCAGGTCCGCCATGTGGATGAAGCCGTTCTTGTCGTGGCCGATGTTGATGAAGGCGGCCTCGATGGCGGGCACCACCGACTCGACGCGGCCGAGCACGATGTCGCCGACGAGCTGCTCGCCCTGGCGAAGCACGAACTCGACGGCCTTCCCGTCCTCGAACACGACGGCCAGGTCATCCGCCTCGCTGATCACGATTTCTTTTTTCACGAAGACTTCCTATTGAAGAAAGAGACAGGCGGAGCGGGGCTCCGAAGAGAGGGGGCCGTAGGCACGGAAGGCCCGGCGCCTGCCTGGTGGGTGGAGGGTTCCCGCGCTCAACCGCACAGCCCCGGGCCGGTCGGGCCCGAAACGTCATCCCTTCCTTTCATCTCTTCCGTCTGAGGTTCTTCGGCGCTCGAATCGAGGGCGCGACCACGGAAAAGTGGGACGGGAGCACAGGAACAAAACGTTTGGGCTCAGTGTAACAGGGGGCTTTACAACGGTCAAGAGAGCTTGGTTGAAAGGGCGCTTGCCAAGCCCCCCGCCGCGCTCCTATGATAGCCGCCATGCGCGTGTTAGGAATCGACCCGGGGACCGCCACCGTGGGCTACGGCGTCGTCGACATGGACGACGACTACCGCTGCACCCTGGTCGCCTGCGGGGTGGTCACCACCAGTAGCAAGCTGCCGATGCCCGAGCGCCTGCGCATCATCCACGACGACGTGTCCGAGCTGATCGAAACCTACCGGCCCGGCGTGGTGGTGGTCGAGAAGCTCTTCGCCTTCCGCAACGTCACCACGGTCATCAGCGTGGCCGAGGCCCGCGGGGTGATCCTGCTCGCCAGCCAGCAGGCCGGCTGCCGAATCGCCGAGTACACCCCCATGGAGGTCAAGCTCACCATCACGGGCTACGGCCGCGCCCAGAAGCCCGAGATCCAGGAGCGGGTCCGCGACATGCTCAACCTCCAGGCCATCCCCAGGCCCGACGACGCGGCCGACGCCCTCGCCTTCGCCCTCACCCACGCCCAGTACCTCGAGGGGCACATGGTCGCGGTCTCCGACCAGGCGGTTCTATAACATGATCATCCGACTCAGAGGCGAGCTCGCCCACGCCGGCCTCGACTACGCCATCCTCGACGTGGGGGGCGTCGGCTACCAGGTCTATCTGAGCGCCCGGGTGCTTTCTCGGCTGCCCGGTATCGGGCAGCCCTTCACCTGCTTCACCCACCTGGTCCACCGCGAGGACGCCATGCTCCTCTACGGCTTCGCCTCGCTCGAGGAGCGCGAGCTTTTCCTCATGTTGACCTCGGTCAGCGGGGTGGGCACCAAGACCGGCCTCGGGGTCCTCTCGATCATGGACGCGCCCGAGGTGGTGTCGGCGATCGCGATGGGGGATGCCAAGCGCCTCGCCAAGGCCCCGGGGGTCGGCAAGAAGACCGCCGAGCGCATCATCCTCGAGCTGAAGGAGAAGCTGAGCGCCAAGCGATCCGCCTACCGGGACCTGGCCCCGCTGCCCGCGGGCGCCTCCTACGCCCCGGTCGCCGACGCGTTCGCCGAGGCGGAGCTTGCGCTCTTGAGCCTCGGCTTCGACCCCGACGAGATCGCAGGCGCCCTCTCGCGGATCCCCGCGGGCACCTCGGTCGAGGACGCCATCCGGCAGGCCATCCAGGCGCTTTCCGGGCCCTAGGTGGTACAATTGTTCGAGTAGCATCCCGCCCAGGAGGTTCCCGTGGCCATCGTCCCATCCCTCGGCTCCAAAGGCATGCCCGAGCGGCCCAAGCCCGACGCCGTCGAGCGCGCCGTCCTCGACCCGGCGCCGGCCGTCGAGGAGACCCCCCTCGAGACCTCCCTGCGCCCCCAGTCCCTCGACGACTACACCGGCCAGTCGGGCCTCAAGGAGAGCCTGCGGATCGCCATCGACGCGGCCAAGCACCGCGCCGAGCCCCTCGACCACCTCCTGTTCTACGGGCCGCCCGGCCTGGGCAAGACCTCGATCAGCCTCATCATCGCCAAGGAGATGGGGGTCAACATCCGGATCACCTCGGCGCCCGCCCTGGAGCGCCCGCGCGACATCGCGGGCCTGCTGGTCAGCCTACAGCCGGGCGACATCCTGTTCATCGACGAGATCCACCGCCTCAACCGCCTGGCCGAGGAGATCCTCTACCCGGCCATGGAGGACTTCAGCCTCGACATCACCATCGGCAAGGGCCAGACGGCGCGCATCAAGCGCCTGCCCCTCAGGCGCTTCACCCTGATCGGGGCGACCACCCGTGCGGGTGCCCTGAGCGCGCCCCTGCGCGATCGCTTCGGCCTGATCCAGCGCCTCGAGTTCTACCGCCCCGAGGAGCTCGCCATGATCCTCAGCCGCGCGGCCGCCATCCTCAAGGTCGACCTGACGCCCGAGGGCTCCGAGGTCATCGCTGGCCGCAGCCGCGGCACCCCGCGCATCGCCAACCGGCTGCTCAAGCGGGTGCGCGACTACGCCCAGGTCAAGGCGGGCGGCACGGTGAGCGCCGAAATCGCCGCCGAGGCCCTCGACAAGCTCAGGATCGACCCGCTGGGGCTGGATCCCACCGATCGGCACCTGCTCGAGCTCATCATCAAGGGGTTCAACGGCGGTCCCGTCGGCATCGAAACGCTCGCGACCGCCATCAGCGAGGACGCCACCACCATCGAGGACGTCTACGAGCCCTACCTCCTGCAATCCGGCCTCCTGAGCCGTACTCCGCGCGGCCGAATGGTCACCCCCCTCGCCTACAAGCACCTGGGAATCAAGGTGCCCCGCGAGGCGCAGGGGCTGTTCGCCGACCTCGAGGGCTGAGCCCTCGATCGGCTCCAGCAGCGGCCTCGGCCTCTGACGGCGCGCGCCAAAGCGTGGTATCCTTAGTCTTGAGCGAACGGGCAGCCGCAACGGAGCGGAGCCCACTTCCTGGGGTCCGGCCCTTGAGCCGGATGCAGAAAGGGTAAGACAAATGGCAAAACAGCTGGCCTTCTTCAAGGGCAAGGTCGTTCCCATCGAAGAGGCAAACATCAGCATCCTGACCCACGCCTTCAACTACGGCACGGGCTGCTTCGAAGGGATCCGCGGCTACTGGAACCCCGAGAAGGAGGAGATGTTCGCCCTCTTCCTCGAGGAGCACTACCGCCGGATGTTCCGCTCGGCCAAGATCCTCTTCATGGAGGTCCCCTATTCCCTGACCGAGCTGGTCGAGATCACGATGGACCTGATCCGTCAGTGTGACTACCGGCAGGACATCTACATCCGTCCGACCCTCTACAAGGCGGACCCGGTGATGGGGGTCCGCCTGCACAACCTCAAGGATGACCTCTGCATCTACGTGATCCCCATGGGCACCTACGTGGACGTGGACCGCGGCCTCAAGTGCGGCGTGAGCTCGTGGCGCCGGATCGACGACAACGCGATCCCCGCGCGCGCCAAGGTCGTCGGCGGCTACATCAACTCGGCCCTCGCCAAGACCGAGGCCTTCCACCGCGGCTTCGACGAGGCGATCTTCCTCAACGCCGACGGCCACGTCTGCGAGGGCTCCGCCGAGAACCTCTTCATCGTCCGCGAGGGGACGCTCGTCACCCCCGGCCAGTACGACAACATCCTGGAGGGCGTGACCCGCCGCGCGATCATGGAGATCGCCGAGAAGGAGCTGGGGCTCACCACCGACTGCCGCCCCATCGACCGCACCGAGCTGATGATCGCCGACGAGATGTTGCTCTGCGGCACCGGCGCCCAGGTCGCCTGGGTCGAGAGCGTCGATAACCGCTCGATCGGCGACGGCACCATGGGGCCCATCACCCACAAGATCCGCGAGATCTACTACGACGCCGTTCGCGGCAACCTGCCCCGGTACGGCCACTGGGTCAAGCCCGTCTACGGCGCCCAGGCCCCGGCCGCCGACAAGGCCGCCGCAAGCCACGCCTAGCAGCTGAGCTCGCTCGAGCGCCCGCCGGATCGATCCGGCGGGCGCTTTTACTTGAAATCTCCTCAATTCTTAACCTGGAATTAGCCATCTCCTCGCAAGATCCCGGATCCGCCTCCCGATAAGTAATTCAAGGCAATTAACACCGCCTTAAAGACACAGTCCTCGAACGGGAAGGGAAAGGTGAGTCAGGTGAACGCACGCCGCTTGCTCAACATCATCACCACGCTGCTGGCCGTCTCGGCGGTCGTCGGATGCGGACGCGTCCCCACCCAGCCCTTCGAGGGAGACGGCAGCAGCACCGGCGGCTTCGGCCAGATTTCCCAGGTCCCCACCGGCGAGATCCGCGGCCGCGTCGTCAACGCCCAGAGCAACCTCGGCATCGCCGGGGTCACCGTCACCCTGATGGGCTCGGCGATCGGCGGCAACCGCAGCACCACCACCGACGGCGCGGGCGAGTTCACCCTCACCCAGGTGCCCGCCACCAAGCAGAAGCTCAGCCTCAGCAAGGCCGGCTTCACCTACCTGGCGTCGAACGGCGACGTGGTCGTCGACGTGATGGCCGGCACCAGCGTCACCGCCCCCCAGATCCTGATGAGCGAAGGGGTCGACCTGCAGACCAACGCCTTCGTCGGCGCCTTCTCCGGCGTGAAGCTCCCCAAGTACCTGGCCTTCGACGCCACCCGCAACCACATCTACGCCGCGACCGTCACGACCAAGGATCCCCTCACCGGCGTCAACCTCGGCATCGAGTACGACCAGATCCAGCGCTTCGACACCAACGGCGGGGTCCTCAAGTCCTTCGGCGCTACGTATGTCACCTCCATCTCCAAGCACATCTTCCAGCCGGAGGGGATGACCACCGACCAGGGCGGCAACGTCCTGCTCTGCGACCCCCAGGGTTTCACCGGCCCCGACAACCCCATCAAGCGCTATGACCTGAACGGCGAGATCATCCCCCCCATCCAGAACAGCTTCAGCCAGGTGGGCAAGCCCCTCGACATCGCGGCCCTCCCCAAGAGCGGCGGCTACGCGGTGGTCAACACCCTCGGCAAGATCCTCGTCTACGACTCGTCGCTCACCCTCAAGAAGACGATCGCCGTCGGCACCACCCTCAAGGCCATCGCCGCAGACAAGGACGACAACCTCTACGCGGTGGACGCGGGCCAGGGCTCGGTCATCAAGAAGTACGACCTGAAGTCGGCGACCCCCGAGCAGCCCGTCTTCTACACCGGCACCATCGGCGGCCGCGGCGCCAACCAGTTCACGGGCCCCACCGACATCGCGGTCGACAACCGCAACGGCGACATCTACGTGGTCGACTCGGGCAACAACCGCGTGGTGCGGCTGAGCAGCCAGGGCACCTACCTCTCGGAGTTCGGCGGGATGGGCAGCGCCGCGGATGCCGCCCGCAACGTCGCCCAGTTCAACAGCCCCACCGGCATCGTCATCGACAACGGCGGCTACCTCTACGTCAGCGACACGAAGAACAACCGCATCATGAAGTTCGCCCCCTCGCCCCTGCGCCAGGTCGGCCAGAGCTTCTAGGTCCCACCCAGAACGCACCCGGCCCGGCCCCTCGGATCGAGGGGCCGGGCCCTTCCTTATTAGTGGGTCGGAACCGAAAAAAGAAATTGGCCAATTCGACGAAAAGTCCTTGACCTCGACCCTCGATCGATCGTATAGTGAACCCACAAAGTTAAGAGAAGGTTGTGGAGCAACGAAGCACCTTAACCAAAAATCAACCTCTTAACCTACTCACCCTCGGGGCCCCGCCCCCCATTAGGAGAATCGCCGCAGTGAAGACCAAAGCCTTTGCCTGGTTGTCGTCCACCGTCGTCCTCGCCGGCATCCTCGCCGGTTGCGGCATCAACTCGGGCGTCGGCATCAACGGCGACGCGACCGTCAGCAAGACCGCCAAGATCTTCGCGGACGGCAACGGCGTGGCCCGCCGGTTCGGCTACAAGTTCGTCGGCGGCCACCTGGGCATGCCCGGCATCGGTCTTCCCAACCGCGCGGTTCTCCCCGCGATGGCCGACCTCCGCACCAGCGGCAAGGTGAGCCCCGTGTACGACCAGGGCCAGCTCGGCGCCTGCACCGCCTTCGCGATGGGCAAGGGCCTCCGCGAGACCCTGACCAACATCTCCGGCAAGCCCTCGCAGTCCCTCAGCGCCATGTACGTCTACTACAAGGAGCGCGAGCGGATGGGCACCATCAACGAGGACTCCGGCGCGATGATGGTCGACGGCATGGAGGTCCTCAAGGCCAACGGTGCCGCCCTCGACAGCACGATGCCCTACAACGTCGCCAAGTTCAAGGAAGCTCCCAGCGCCAAGGCCGAGGCCGAAGCCGCCGGCTTCAAGATCGAGGACTTCACCCTCCTCAACGGCCTCGACCAGCTCAAGGCCGAGCTCGCCAAGGGCAACCCCGCGGTCTTCGGCTACACCGTCTACAAGAGCTTCATGAGCCCGACCGTGGCCAAGACCGGCATGATGCCGATGCCCAAGCCCGGCGAGCAGATCCTCGGCGGCCACGCGGTCTTCATCGTCGGCTACGACGACGCCAAGCAGGTGCTCATCATCAAGAACAGCTGGGGCGGCGGCTGGGGCGACAAGGGCTACTTCTACATGCCCTACGCCTACGTGACGGCCGACAAGGTCGACGAGATCTACGTCGCCAAGGCCAGCAACCGCTAAGCCTCACGCAGCTTGAAGTCGCCCCCGGACCTCGGTCCGGGGGCGACTCGTTTTATTCCCCGCCTCCCGGTGGGACGGGGTTAGGGTGAACGTCTAACGAAACTGCTCCTTCAAGCCGCTTACAGCGGCCACCACGACACATGCCCGGTTTTGTTAGATGTGAAAATCAAGTTCCTTGCGCCCTCGATGGGGGCTCGGAACGTTTAGATCCCCCACCCCCGCCCCACCGGGGGGCGGGGAGAGGGGGCAAGGGGGACAGGGGGCGCAGGATGGACTGGGGGGAGAGGCCCTCCTTGAGGGCCAAGAGCGCGCCTGCGGCCTCGAGATAGGTGCCGACCTCGAGGACGCCCGACAGTCCCAGGCTGACGGGGTCCGCCTGCGAGGCGACGGCGTTGCCCTTCACCGCGATCACCGGGATCCCCCGGTGATGGGCCGCGAGCACCGGGATGCCCCCGCACGCCCCCCACGGCGCGACCACCGCGTCCACCTGCTCGAAAGCAAGATCGCCGCGCTCCTTCTGGGCGAGGGGCGCCAGGCGCGGCGCGCGGCGCAGGCCCTCCAGGATGCACGGCAAGAAGGTGAAGCCCACGGACTCGGCCGCCACCCTCGGGTCCACCCGCATGGGGCGATCCGGCGACTCGTAGGGGGCGTGCGCGCACGGCACCCCCAGGGCGCGCGTCACGATGTGGGAGAGGATCGCCTCGAGTCCCCCGATGGGGTCCGGCCCAGAACCCGCCAGGTACGCTTCGGTCTCGGCCTCGGGCAGCTCCGGCATGCGGGTGACCAGGGCGATCGCCGTGGCCCCTTGCGCCAACAGCGCCCGCGCCCCCTCGAGCAGGACCTCGGGGTTCTCGACCTCGCCCGAGCTCGCGCCCATGGCGCCGAGCACGATCCGAGATCGCACCGGCTCGCAGGTCGCTAGCCAGCCCACCATCGGCACCCCCTGGACCGCCCGGCAGGCATCGGCCGCCGTGAGCAGGTGCAGGAGCCCCTCGGGGTCAGCATCAACGATCGTCCGATCGATCAGGAGGCCCACCCGGTTCGCGCGCACCGGCCGCAGCACCCCTTCTCGCAGGCAGAAGCGATCGAGCATCCCGCCCTCCACGTACCAGACGTTGGACCGGGCCGCGAACAGGCTCGCGGCGTTGACGACGTTGGGGTGGGTGACGAGGCGATCGCAGGCGGCGGCCAGCAGGTTGGCCGCGGGCGTCGCATCGCCGGCGTAGCCTCCGACCTCGGCCCCGAGGCCGGTGGGGACGATCATGAGGGCGGTGAAGGGGGTCATGACTGGAGGGCCGCCTCCACGCGCAGGCGATCGCCCTCGAGGGCCGTGACGGCCCAGCGCAGGGGGATGGCCCCTGTCTCGGCGCGCAGGCGATCCTCGATCCAGGCCGGATCGAGCGCTCCTTCGGGGCGGGGCAGGTGCACGGTGGCGTGACGGATCATGCTCAGGACTTGGCGCGAGCGGAGCGCGCGGGCTTGGCGGCGCCCTCGATGCCCAGATAGCGATTGATGGCGGTCCGCAGGCGCAGGGCCGCCTGGGTGTGGAGCTGGCAGACGCGCGACTCGGTGACGCCCAGGACCTGGCCGATCTCCTTGAGGGTCAGGCCCTCGTGGTAGTAGAGGGCCAGCAGCTGCTTCTCGCGAGGGGGCAGGGCGTCGATGGCCGAGGCCAGCTGCTCGCGGAACTCGCGGTCCTCCAGCTGGGCGCTCGGGCCCGGCCGGTCGTCCACCATGGTGTCGACCCAGCTGAGGCTCTGGCCGTCCTCGCCCACCTGGACCAGCTCGTCGAGCGAGAGGAAGGGCGAGGTCGCAGCAGCCATCATGCCCGCGAGCTCGTCGGTCGAGACGCCCATGGCCTGGGCGATCTCGGCTTCGGTGGCGTGACGCCCGAGCGCGCCTTCCAGCTGGCTGATGACGGCCGAGAGCTCCCGGCCGCGCGCGCGCACCGAGCGCGGCACCCAGTCCTGGCTGCGCAGCTCGTCGATGATGGCCCCCCGGACCCGGGTCATGGCGAAGGTCTCGAACTTGACGCCGCGCTCGGGCGAGAACCGCTCGATGGCGTGGATCAGCCCGATGACGCCGTACCCGTAGAGGTCGTCGTGGTCGATGGTCGCAGGAAGGGTGACCGCCAGGCGGCCCACCACGTAACGGACCATGGGGGCATACTGGAGGATCAGCTGCTCGCGGCTCTCCCGGTCGCCCTCGGTCGTGTACTTCTTCCAGAGCTCAGCGGTGCCGGTGGCCGCCATTCAACCTCCTGTGGAACGCGTGAGGGTCCCGCCCCATCATACCCGCGCAGAGCAAAGAGCATCCAACGAAACCAGGCATGTTACGACCGTTGGCCGCCGTCGGCGGCTTGAAGGAACAGCTTTGTTAGACGCGCTAGTCCTCGTGCATGGTCTGCTGAACGACCCGGGCCGCCTGGGCGAAGTCCATGGGCACGAAGCGCTCGGGGCGAGGGGTGAGATCCAGGGGCTCCACCCCCCCGCTGGCCTCGGGCAGGACCACGTCGAAGGAGTTGCCCTTGGTCCCCCGCGCAGGGACGGCGGCGGCACCGAGGTAGTTGAGGCCGATGCCGATGAAGCCGCCCACCAGCCCGCCCACCAGCCCGCGGATCACGGCCGTCTCCTCGGATACCCCCGAGAAGAGGGCAACCCCGAAGATCACGAAGGTGCTGATGACCCCGAGCACCAGGCTCCAGTTGCGATCGCTCACCGCTCGAGGCCCTCCCGATCGAGGCGGGCCTTGCGGGCCAGCTCGCGCTGGACGGCGAAGACGTAGCGCACGACGCGCGTACGGATGGCCTGGTCAAGCTTGCCGAAGTCGACCCCCATCAGGAACCGGGTCCCCTTGCGGGTCTGCACGCTGGAGGTCCGGACGACGGCGCCGAAGACGAGGACCTCGCCCTCCTGGGGCAGCTCGAGGGTGATGCGAATCCGGCTGTTGCGCGGCAGGTCCATCGGCATCAAAAGCGAGCAACCGCCGCCCGAGATGTCCTGGACGTAGGCCGGCAAGGGGGCGCCGTACTCGTCGGGGTCGACGCCCTCGGGCAGCTGCTCGCGCTGCAGGGCGATCGCCTCCTCGCTGAGCTCGGGCTCCACCTGGCACGGCAGCGAGGTCGGCACCCGGACGAACTCGCGGCGCTGCACGCGGCGCACGTCGTCCTCGGGCGGCAGGCCGAGCGACAGGCCCTCCGAGTTGACCACGACCACCGGGCACTTCAGGGTGTAGACCGCGTCGGCCAGGGTGAGCGAGACGGTGAGGTGGTCCACCTCCACCGGGATCTTGAGGCCGTGGCGCTGGGGAAGCCCCGTGTCGAAGGTCCGGTTCCCGACCCGCAGGACGACAGCCTGGCAAGGCACGGTGCGAGCGCCGACGGGAACGAGTATCTGGAGGGTCTGGCCAGGTTGAATCGGTAGCTTCATCCCAATGATCCCTTAGAGAGCGATCACGCCCAGCGAGCGAACTTCGGTCTGAGGCGGAACCACCTCATTGTAAGCGAGCACGGACAGGTTGGGGAACTTCCTCTCGATCAATCTTCTGAAAACCAGCCTGACCTTCGAGGAGCAGAGCACCACCGGCACGTGGCCCTGGGCCATCAGGCGCTCGACCAGCTCGCCCATGTTGCGGATGAGGCGGCTCGCGGTGCCGGGCTCCAGGGCGACGAAGGCCCCTTGATCGGTGACCTGGATGGAGTTGCCCAGGAGCTGCTCGAGGCCGGGGTCCAGGGTCACCACCGACAGGGCGCCGTCGTGGCCGAGGGCGGACTTGCAGATGGAGCGCGCGAGGGCCGCGCGCGCATGCTCGGTGAGCATGTCCAGGTCCTTGGTGAGGCGCGCGTTGGTGGCGAGGCTCTCGAGCACCGGCAAGAGGTCGCGGACCGAGACCCGGTCCTTGAGGAGGTTCTGGAGCACCCGCTGGATGTCGCCGACCCCCAGAAGGTCGGGGACCAGCTCGGCGACCACCGCCGGCGAATCCTGCTTGATGTTGTCCAGGAGGCCCTGCACGTCCTGGCGGGTGAGGATCTCGGGGGCGTGGGCCTTGATCACCTCGGTCAGGTGGGTGGCCACCACGCTCGACGCGTCGAAGACGGTGTAACCCGCAAGCTCCGCGCGCTCCTTGAGGTCCTCGGTGATCCAGACCGCCGGCAGGCCGAAGACCGGCTCGACCGTGGGGATGCCGTCGATCTGCTCGACGGCCATCCCGGCGTTCATGGCCATGTAGTGGTCGATCTGGATCTCGCTGCGGGCGATCTCGATGCCGCGCAGGTTGATGCGGTACTCCTTGGGCTTGAGCTGGAGGTTGTCGCGCACGCGGATGGGAGGCAGCACCAGGCCCAGCTTGATAGCCGTCTGGCGCCGGATCATGGTGATGCGATCCAGCAGGTCGCCCCCCTGCGCCGCGTCCACCAGGGGGATCAGGCGATAGCCGATCTCGAGCTCCATGGGATCGACCTTCAGGAGGTTCATGACGTTCTCGGGGCCCTTGGGGGTCACCGCGGCCTCGGCCTCGCTGGCCCGGGCCGCCTCGGCCTCCTGGGCGACGGTCTGCTCGTTGCGGCGCAGGGCGAAGGCCAGCGCCCCGATCCCGCCGCCCACCATGAGGAAGGGCAGGGTGGGAAGGCCCGGCACCATGGCCATGGCCACGAGCATGGCCGAGACGATCATCAGGGGCTTGGGGTTCGCCAGCAGCTGGCGCGAGATGTTCTGGCCCAGGTTGACGTCGGAGGCCGCGCGCGAGACCAGGATGCCCGTGCCGGTCGAGATGAGCAGGGCCGGGATCGCCGAGACCAGGCCGTCGCCGACCGTCAGCAGGGTGTAGGTCTGGAGGGCCTGCACGATGTCGCGGTGCTGCTGGAACACCCCGATCAGGATGCCGCCCACGATGTTGACGGCGGTGATGACCAGGCCCGCGACCGCGTCGCCCTTGGTGAACTTGGAGGCGCCGTCCATGGTGCCGTAGAAGTCGGCCTCCTGCTGGAGGGCCTTGCGGCGCTCCTTGGCCTGCTCCTCGTTGATCAGGCCCGCGTTGAGGTCGGCGTCGACCGCCATCTGCTTGCCCGGCATGGCGTCCAGGGTGAAGCGGGCGGCCACTTCCGAGATGCGGCCCGAGCCGTTGGTGATGACCACGAACTGGATGACGGTCAGGATCAAGAAGATGATGATCCCGACGACGTAGTTGCCCTGGATGACGAAGTTGCCGAAGGCCTCGACCACGTGACCGGCCTCGCCGTGCAGGAGGATCAGGCGCGCGGTCGAGACGTTCAGCGCGAGCCTAAAGAGCGTCAGCACCAGGAGCAGCGACGGGAAGGTGTTGAACTGGACGGGCTCCAGGACGTAGAGCGAGATGAGCAGCATCAAGAGGCTGCCCGTAATGTTCAGGACCAGGAAGACGTCCAGGATGGCGGTGGGCAAGGGGATGATCAGCATCCCCACGATCACCACCATCACGACCGCAAGCACCAGGTCGCTCTGCTGGAGCATCCGCGTGAGCCCGGAGGCTGGGGTCTTTACTGCTGCGCCGGTTGCCATGATTGCATCTTACGCGCGATACCGTTTCCTTAAACGCACTGCCTGCCGCGCCTGGACCATTGTACAACCAAGCGAGGCGCAAGGGCGCTCTCCCGGACGAAAATTCGGGACTAAAGTCCCAAGGCGGCGGAGCTTGCGCCCCCTATAGTGATAAAATTACCGCGCCCGCACCACAAGGAGAAGCAGCCATGCGCCTCACGCTCCGCGCCCGCATCTTTTCTGGCTTCCTGCTCATGATCGCGCTGATCGCGGCCCTCGGGGTGGCCTCGGTCTTCTCGGTCCAGCGGGTGCAGGGCCTTCTGGCCGCGACCTACCGGCAGGACCTGGCCGGCCTGAACCAGAGCGCCGAGACCCTCGCCCAGCTCCACAACCTGCGCGTGGGCGCCCACCGCTTCGTCGGCGCCCCCACCCCGCAGCGCGAGGAGAAGATCGCCGGGACCCTCGACGGCGACCTGACCGACTTCCAGAAGATGGTCACCGCGCTCGAGGGGCTCGACGCGGTCAAGGAAGGCCAGGTCGAGCTGAGCGCCTTCAAGGCCGAGACCGACGCCTTCATCTCCATCGTCAGGCAGGCCATGGTCGAGAAGCAGACGCGCGGGGCCGTCGAGGCCGCCTGGCTGATGGAGCGCGACGGGCGCGATCACTTCCTCAAGGCCGAAGAGGCCATCCAGCAGGTCCACGACCGGATCCAGGCCGAGAGCAAGGCGCGCTACGAGGCCTCGGTGCAAGACGCCCAGCGCTCGCTCGCGCTGACCGTCGGCTTCATCGTCGTCGCGCTCGGGGCGGCCCTCGCGATGGCGTGGGTCCTCGCCCGCTCCATCGTGAACCCCATCCAGCGCATGCAGCGCGCCGCCCAGGCGATCGCGCGAGGCGAACTGGACCAGGACGTGCGCGAACGTCGCCAGGACGAGATCGGAGCCATGGCGCAGAGCTTCCAGGACATGACCCGCTACCTCACGGAGGTCGCCACGGTCGCGAGCGCCATGAGCCAGGGGGACCTCAGCCGGAGCCTCACCCCCAAGAGCCCGAGCGACCGGCTCGGCACCGCCGTCGCCCAGATGGTCGAGAGCCTGCGCGGCATCGTCCAGCGGGTGCGCGCCGCCTCCGACGCGGTGGGCGCGGAGGCCCATGCGATCGCAAGCTCCAGCGCGGAGCTCGCGGCGTCGGTCGCCGTCCAGGCGTCCAGCGCCGAAGAGACCTCGGCGGCCATGGTGGAGATGAACGCCAGCCTCCACTCGGTCGACTCGACCGTGCAGACCATGGATCGCAAGGTGGGCCTGGTTCGGGGCCAGTCGGACGCGCTGGCCGCGGCCGTCAGCCAGACCAGCAGCTCCATCTCGGAGCTTGCGGCCAGCATCCAGCAGGTGGCGGGCAACGTCTCGAACGCCAACCGGGTGGCCGAGGAGGCCTCCGGGGCGGCGCACGCCGGCGAAGAGGCCGTCAACCAGACCGTGGCCGGCATGAAGGCGATCGCCGAGACCATGGGGGGCATCCGTGCCACCATCCAGCTGCTGGATCAGCGCTCGGGCGAGATCGGGGCGATCATCGAGGTGATCGACGACATCGCCGATCAGACCAACCTCCTGGCGCTCAACGCCGCCATCGAGGCCGCCCGCGCCGGCGACGCGGGCCGGGGCTTCGCGGTGGTCGCCGACGAGGTGCGCAAGCTCGCCGAGCGCTCGGCCAAGGCCACCAAGGAGATCGGCGACCTCATCCGGGCCATCCAGCAGGAAACCACCCAGGCGGTCGGCGTCACCCACGAGGGCGCCTCCAAGGTCGAAGAGGGCTCGCGGCTGGCGAGCCGTACCGGCGAGGCCCTCGGGCGGATGCGGGATGCGGCGAGCCACGTCGGCCGGCTCCTGGCCGAGGTCGCCACGGCCACCGACGAGCAGGCGCGCTCCGGCGGCGCGATCGTCTCGGCCACCGAGCAGATGGCTGCGATCAACGACCAGGTCACCGGCGCGGTGGCCGAGATGGAGCAGCTCGCCCGGGGCGTCTCCTACGCCACCGGCGAGCAGCGCCAGGGCTCCGAGCAGGTCGTGGTCGCGGTCGAGAGCCTGAACCGCAGCTCGCGCGAGGCCTCGGCCGCCACCGATCAGGTCGCCCGCACGGCCGACGACCTCACCGAGCAGGCGCGCCGGCTCCAGGAGGCCATCTCCTTCTTCAAGCTCGACTCCCAGGATCCTCAGACGGCGCTGGGCGCCGAGCGTCCCCTCGCCCTCGCGGCGCCTCGCCCCTCACGATAAGGAGCCCCCATGACCCTCTCTTCGACCCTTCCCTCCTGCCTGGCGCTCTTCACGGCGCTCATCCCCCTCTGGGCCCCGGCCGCCGAGGCCAAGCCCGAGGCCTCCGTCTCGGGGGTCGTCTTCGCCGACTACAGCGCCCCCACCTCGGGCCAGCTCGCGGGCTTCAACCTGACCCGGGCCTTCCTCACGGGCAAGGTCCGGATCGACAACGTCTGGTCGGGCGTCATCACCCTCAACCCCTACGCCGAGCCCCTGCCTAGCGGCTCGACCGAGCCCCACGACGTCCTCCTCCAGAACGCCTACCTCCAGGCGGACGGCCTCTATCCCGGCGGTAGCCTGCAGCTCGGGATGGTGACCCTGCCCTGGACCGAGTACGAGTATGGCTTCTGGGGCTACCGCATGCTGGGCACCGTGCCGCTCGCCGGCGGCATCGGCAAGGGCCAGACCTACGTCGGCACCTGGGACAAGGGCCTCAAGGCCCTGGGCAGCAACGGCCCGCTCGACTACGCCCTGGCGGTCTACAACGGGGAGGGCTTCCGCTCCGGCGAGACCGACGGCTTCAAGTCCGCCCAGGGGCGCGTGAGCCTCGTCGCCCCCTTCGGCATGGAGCTGACGGCGCTCGGCGAGCGGAGCCGGACGGCGGCCAAGTTCGTCAGCGATCGCGCCTCGGTCCTGCTGGGCTTCAGGAGCGACACCTTCCGCTGCGCCCTCCAGGGCACCCGCCTCTGGGACCAGGCCAGCGAGACAAGCCCCTTCGGAATGGGCCACGTCCTGAGCGCCTACGAAGTGGCCGCGCTGCCGATCCCGGGCGTGCCGGGGGTCGAGTTGCTGCTGCGCGGCGACTACATCGAGCCGAGCGAGATCACCGCGGGCGACGAGCGCCTCGAGGCCATCGCGGGCCTCTCCTTCAAGCCCGCCAAGGGGGTCACCCTGGTGCTCGACAACCAGAACATCACCCGCTACGGCGCCACGACCACCAACGCCAACGTGGTCGCCCTGCACACCAGCTTGGCGTTCTAACGCTCAGCACGACGATGCCCCGGGCGGTTATACCGCCCGGGGCATCGTGCCGGAACGCGACCTAGCCGTCGACCAGGGTGGTCAGGGCCGTAGGGATGGAGCCGAGGGGCAGGACCCGATCCACCACCCCCGCCTCGAAGACCGTGCGGGGCATGCCGTAGACGACGCTGGTGGCCTCGTCCTGGGCCCAGATCTCGCCGCCGCGGCTCTTGATGGCGCCAGCCCCCGCGGTGCCGTCGTTGCCCATGCCGGTCATGATGACCGCCAGCGCCTTGGGACCGACCACCTGGGCGATCGAGGCGAAGAGGACGTCCACCGAGGGCTTGTGCCACGTCTTGGTGGTCGAGGCGTCCATGGTGCGGCAGACCAGGTGGCTGCCCTCCCGCTTCAGGACCAGGTGGGTCCCCGCCGGGGCGATCAGGGCCTTCTTGGGCTCCACCACCTCGCCGTCCACCGCCTCGCGGATGGTGAGCGGGCAGATGCGGTTGAGGCGCTCGGCCAGGGGCTTGGTGAAGCCGGGCGGCATGTGCTGGACCACCACGATCCCCACCGGGAAGTCGCCGGGCAGGGCGCTGAAGAGCGACTGGAGCGCGGGGGGGCCGCCCGTCGAGATGCCGATCCCGATCACCTCGGGCACCCGCTGGCCCGAGCGCGCGGCCGGGGCGACCAGCAGGGGCTGAGGGGGCTTCGCGGGAGCCGGCGCCGAGGCCTGGTGGCCGAGCGTGGCCGCATGGACCGCGGCCGGGCCGTGACCACCCGACAGGCGACGGCGGGAGCGGCGCGAGTGGGCCGCCGCCCTCACCTTCTCGCGCAGCTCGCGCTCCACCCCGAGCACGTCGATCATGGACGACTCGGGCTTGGGCACGAAGTCGAAAGCCCCGAGGGAGAGGGCCGTCAGGGTGGCCGTCGCCCCGTTCTGGGTCAGGGTGCTCATCATGATGACCGGCAGCGGCATCTCGTCCATGACCCGCTTGAGGGCGGTCAAGCCGTCCATGACCGGCATCTCGATGTCCATGGTGACGACATCCGGCTGGAGGGTCTTGATCGCCTCGAGTCCCTGGGCGCCGTCTCCCACGCTGCCGACGATCTCGATCTCGGGATCGGCCGCGAGCATGCGGGCGATCGCCCGGCGCATGAAGGCCGAGTCGTCGACGATCAGAACGCGAATGGAGTCGCTCATCGCATGACCTTCTCAATCTCAGCGGTCGGCTTGTAGTAGACCATGGCACGGTGCACCGGGTCGGGCAAGAACGAGGTCCCAAGCGTCAGCAGCGATTCGGAGTGCCCCAGGAGCAGGTACCCGCCCGGGTTGAGGGCCTGGTAGAACAGGTCCACCAGGCGGCGCTGGGTCGCCTGGTCGAAGTAGATGAGCAGGTTGCGGCACAGGATCACGTCGAAGCCCTTGAACCCCGGCCACTTGTTCATCTCCAGCAGGTTACCCTGCCGGAAGGCCACCGCCTTGCGCACCCGCTCCAGGATGCGGTAGCGATCGCCCTCGGCCTTGAACCAGCGGTCGAGCTGCGCCTGGTCGGTGGCCCGGAAGGCCGCCTTGGGGTAGAGGCCCTCCTTGGCCTGCTCGACGACCGGCCCGTCGATGTCCACCCCGTGGATCTCGACGTTCCATCCCACCATGTTGGCCGGCGTCTGCTCCAGGAGCATGGCCAGGGTGTAGGGCTCGGCGCCCGTCGAGCAGGGCGCGCTCAGGATCTTGAGGTGGCGGCGCGTCGCGTTGCGCCTCTGCAGCTCGGGGACCAGGTGGGCGCGGAAGATCTCGAGCTGGTGCATCTCGCGGAAGAAGTAGGTCTCGTTGATCGTCACCAGCGGGATCACCGCCGTCCATGCCTTGCCCGCCCCGAAGGCCATCTCGCGCATGAGCATGTCCCCCAGCGCCGAGAGGCTGGGGCAATTGATTTCCCGCATCACCCCCTCGAACTTGGGGACGAGCGCCTGGAGCTTGGCCTCCTCGAGCCTCAGGCCCGCATGCGCCTGGATCAGGTCACGCAGGCGCAGCAATTCGCCGTGGGTCTTGGGGTCCAGCATGGTGCGCCGCGCCCCCTAACCGGCGCTCGTCGCGCCGAGCCCGGCGCGCCGGGCGCCCTCGTCGATGAGGGTCGCCACGTCCAGGATGAGGGCCACGCGGCCGTCGCCCAGGATGGTCGCGCCAGCGACGCCCTGGATCTCGCCCAGGTAGTTGCCCATGCTCTTGACCACGATGTCCTGCTCGCCTTCCAGGCGATCGACGATCAGGCCCAGCTGCTCCTTGCCGCTGCCCACCACGACCACCGGCAGGTGACGCGCCTCCTGGCCGTCCGAGCCGAAGCCGAAGGCCTCCTGCAGCTTGAAGAGGGGAAGCACCTCGTCGCGGACCTGGGTCACGGGCCTGCCGTTGATGGTTTTGATGGCCGAAGGCGCGAGGCGGATGCTCTCGCGGACGCTCTCGAGCGGGATGGCGAACGTCTCGCCGCCCGCGCGCACCAGGAGGGCCTTGGTGATGGCGAGCGTCAAGGGCAGCTTGATGATGAACTTCGAGCCCTCGCCCTTGGTCGATTCGACGTGGACCGAGCCCTTGAGCTTGCGGATGTTCTGGTTGACCACGTCCATGCCGACCCCGCGGCCCGAGACGTCAGTGACCTTCTCGGCGGTGCTGAAGCCCGGGGCGAAGATGAACTGGACCGCGTCGTGATCGCTGTAGACGGCATCCGGGCTCGCCAGGCCCAGGTCCCGGGCCTTCTTGAGGATCTTGGCCGGGTCGATGCCGCCGCCGTCGTCCTCCAGGAGGATCACGATGTGGTTGCCCTCGTGGTGGGCCGAGAGCTTGATGGTGCCCGTCCGGGGCTTGCCGCTGGCCTCGCGCCTGTCGGGCGTCTCGACCCCGTGGTCGATGGCATTGCGCAGCAGGTGGACCAGGGGATCCTCCAGCTCCTCGCTGACGGTCTTGTCGATCTCGGTCTCCTGGCCGCTCATCTCGAGCTTGGCTTCCTTGCCGAGGTTGCGGGCCAGGTCGCGGATGAGGCGAGGGAAGCGCGAGAAGACGCGCTCGACCGGCACCATGCGGGTCCGGATGACCGTCATCTGCAGGTCGCCCACCAGGCGCCCGAGCTGTCCCAGGCTCTCGGTGAGCTGCTGGACGGTCACGTCGCGGTCGTAGCGGCCCTCCAGGACCCCGCCGAGCTGCGAGAGGCGGGTGTTGCCGATGACGATCTCGCCGACCACGTTCATCAGGTCGTCCAGGCGCTCCACGTCGACGCGGATACTCTGGCTGTGGGCAGCAGCGGCGCCGCCCGCCCGTGCCGCCTGCTTGGCGGCGGGCTTGGGAGCCTCGCTGGCCTTCACGACCGCAGCGGCCTCCTGGGGCGCGGCGGGCGCGTCCTCGGGGGCGCTGCTCGGATCGTAGACCAGGCGCAGCTCGTCCGGGCCCATCGGCACCAGGATCGAGAGGATCATGGGGTCCGCCGAGGACTGGACCAGAGCGTGGCCCTTGAGGGCGAACGCCTCGGTGCTGCCCTGCTCGGGGGGGGCGGGGTCCGAGTGCAGGGCGATCACCTCGGAGATGGCCGCGAGCTTCTGGAAGACGTCGTGATCGATGCTCTCCTCGACCCAGCGACAGCCCTCGAGATCGAGCTTGACCTCGTACAGGTAGCGCTTCTCGCGGATGGCGCGCTTGGCCGTCTCCATGGCCTTGGCGTCGAGCGAGGCCTCGAGCCCGTGCTCCAGGTGGAAGGGCAGCAGGGTCTTCGCGTCTTCGGTGGTGGGTCCGGCGTTCTCGCGGGCCGAGAGGAGGTCCTTGAGGCGCTGGGTGGTGGGGGCGGTGTCGGTCCGGGTCGTCCGGTCCTGGCCGCCCATCTCGACCATGAGGGTGCCGAGCACGTCCACCGCCTCGAAGAGGCCCTCGAGCAGCTCCGGGTCGGTGCCGATCTTGCCCTCTCGCATGCGGCCGAGCAGGTTCTCGAGCTGGTGCGTCAGGGCCTGGATGGTCTTGAGGCCGAGCATGCCGGCCGCGCCCTTGACCGAGTGCGCCGCCCGGAACATCTCGTTGATCAGGGCGAGATCGAGGGGCTCACCGAGGGTGTCCTCCAAGACCAGCAGGCTCTGCTCCAGGGTCTGGAGGTGGGCCCTTCCCTCTTCCAGGAAGAGCTTGAAATCCTCGTCGCTAAATTCGAAACTCATCGCGCTACTCCTCGATCGCTACCCCCCTTACTTCTTGAGCGCTCCCTCGACGGCCGCGAGAACGCGGTCCTTCTGGAAAGGCTTGACGATGAAGTCCTTGGCGCCGGCCTTGACCGCGTCGACGATCATGTCCTGCTGGCCGACGGCCGAGCACATGATGATCCGCGCTGCGGGATGCTTCGCGACGATCTCCTTGACCGCCGTGATGCCGTCCATCTCGGGCATGGTGATGTCCATGGTCACGATGTCGGGCTGCAATGACGCGAACTGCGTGACCGCCTCGGCCCCGTTGGCGGCTTCACCGACCACTTCCCAGCCCTTCTCGTCGAAGAGCTTCGCGAGGGTGCGGCGCATGAAGGGGGCATCATCGACGATCAGAATGCGGATGCTCATGAATCACTATGCTCCTTGGCGAATGCCGACGGTCACGAGGATCTTGCCCGCGCTGAGGTCGAGGGGGACGGCCATCGCGCGGATCCGGTGCCAGGTCGCGCTCATGTCCTTGCCGACCAGCATCGTGGGGGGGGTGATGTCCGAGGTGATTCCCAGGTCGTTGAGGTGGAAGCGCGCGTTGCCCGAGATCATGTTCGCCAGCTCCTGCAACGCCGAGATCGACATCTCGTCGAGGGCAGCCACCGGCTCCATCATCATGGTCGAGGCGATGGCGAGCGCGGTGGCCATGTCCATGCCGTAGTTGACCTGGCCCTGCACGTCGCCGGTGATGCCCACCGTGACGTTGACTTCCTGCAGGCCGATGGAGGGCGCCGTCTGGAAGATCGGCGTGCCCTTGCCGGGCACCTCCCCGATCACCTCGCCCAGGACGCGCTCAGCAGCCTGGACGAACGCCCGAACGTAATCCAGGCTGGCGGGGCTCCTTTGATCGTTTACCATGGGTTCAGGCTTCCTCTCTCAGTGGCTGAACAAGGGGGATGGACGGATCGGATGAAGAATCGGCGGCAGCGTCCGCTTCCTGGGCCACCAGGAGCTCCAGCGCCCGCTGGAACTGGCTCGCAGAGAAGCGGGCATCCTCGAAGGTCCGGCTCATGATGGCGAAGCAGGTCTCGAGATCGCCGCTCTGGCGGACCTGATGGAGCAGCACGCTGAACCGGCGCCAGTCGCCGTTGAAGGTGTGGACGCAGACCCCGTAGGCCTCGATCAGCTCGAGCGTCGGGAACGCCGCCTCGTGGCGCTGGACCTCGTCCAGGGTGATGCGATGGTCCCCCTGGAGGATCTCCGAAAGGGCAAGCAGACAGGCCGTACGCTCGGGCTGGGGGGCCGCGTCGATGAGCCAGGCATCCAAGGCCTGGGGGTCGGCGTTGAGCCAGTCGAAAGCCCGCTTCAGCCGGAAGTAGCGATACAGCAAAGGGGGCTCGGGGCAGCGCTCGCGCAGGTGCAGGATCTTGATGCGACCGAGCTTTTCCTCGGAGTCGCCGGCGCTCGCGAGCACCGCCTCGAGCCAGTAGATGTCGTCGGCGCTCGAGATGAACTGCTCGGCCAGGGCCTCCACGTCGCCCGCGCTGAGCTTGAGCTCCTTGAAGAGCAGGACGGCGGTCTCGTAGCGCTTCAGGCGGGCGCGATCCGTCAGGGTGTTGGCGAGGTGCTCGGCCCGCTCGAAGCTCAGATCCCCGAGCCCCAGCCGGAACCACAGCTCGCCCACCAGGCCGAGCACCTGGCTGCGCTCCTCGGACTCGACCCGCTTGAGGACCAGTCGATCGATGTCGTCCACGCTCAGCCCCGAGCTCTGGAAGGCGCGCACCGCCGTCAGGTACCGCCCCAGCGCGCCGATCTCGGGCGCCCATTCCCGCAGCTGCATGAGGACCACCCGATCGACCGAGCGTCCCAGCTCGGTCATGCCCTTGAGGGCGCGATCGAGCCACTCCAGCTCGGCCTGGGAATCGGCGAAGGAGAGGTGGAAGGTGTCCAGATCGCCGACCTGGACCTCGTACTCCTCGAAGAGGTTGAGGGTCTTGGAGAGGCGGCGCACGGTGATCCGGTCGCGGACCCCCTCGACCAGGCCCCGGATGTCGTCGTAGCGCTCGATCCGCTTGACCCTGAGCGCCACAAGGTCCAGCAGCGCGGCCGTGGCGGCCATGGCCTCCTCGTCGACGACCCGATCGAGCAGCAAGGCGTCGAAGGAGGCGTCCACCGGCCCCAGGGCCTCGTAGGCCGACGCGCAGCCCAGGAAGGTCGCGATGGCGGGCGTGCCACCGGCACCGCCGAGGCGCTCGATCGCCTTCTGGAGGTTGTGGATCGCCACCGGGCGGCCGAGCTGCTGGTAGACGGAGGCCACCGTGCGAAGGGACTCCACGCTCACCCTGGCCGGCTCCGCGCCGAGCACGCCCAAGAGGGCGTCCAGGTCGTGAAGGTCCTTGGGTCGGGTCAGGTCGAAGACGCCGTAAAGGGTGGAGGCGGAGATGCCCAGATCCAGCCAGGCGATCAGGCGCTCGGGGTCGTAGGCGAAGCCCTCGAGGCCCATCAGCGCGATCACCTCGACGCAGGCGTTGAACGAGGCCTCGTCGTGGACGCGCGCCTCGAACGCGCCGACGTCGGGATCGTCCCCCGCCCGCTCGCCGAAGTTGGTTCGGACGATCGGGATCAAGGCCCGCACGCGGTCCTCGGGGGCCGCCTCCTCGGCGCGCGAGGAAGCATGCCCGTCGAGCCCGCCGCGCCGCCGCAGGACGGCGGCGAAGGATGCCGTGATCCGGTCGAACCAACCCGTCGTCGACATGGGGGCTAGACGGGCGCCTTATCCAAGGCGGCGATCTCTTCCATGCTGAGCAAGCGCTGGAGGTCGAGCAGGATGATGAGGCGATCGCCGAGCTGGCCGACGCCCTTGAAGAACGCGGCGTCGATGCCGCTCGCCACGAGCTCGGGGGTCGCCGAGACGGCCTCGGAGTCGAGGCGAAGCACCTCACGCACCGCGTCGACGATCAGGCCGACGGTCTTGCCGGCCACGTCCACGATGATGATGCGGGTCGCCTTGGTCGGCTCGGCCGAGGCCATGCCGAAGCGCCGGCGCAGGTCGATGACGGGCACGATCTTTCCGCGCAGGTTCACCACGCCCTCGACGAAGGAGGGGGCGCGGGGCACGCGGGTGATGGAGGACATGCGCACGATCTCCTGGACCGCGGAGATGTCGACCGCGTACTCCTCCTCGGCCAGGCGGAAGCTGGCGAGCTGAAGCAAGGTCGAAGCTTGGCGCTCGATGGTGGTTTCGGACATTCAGAATCCCTCGCTTAGTGGCGCGACCGTGCGGGTCGCGCTGTCTCCCGTGCGGCTTTTTATACCCCGGTTTGTATCCTTCCAACACGCCGGAAAGAAGGATCTGGCGGGCATTTTCGAGCATCGACGATAGCAAGCGGTCCACGGCGCGCGCAAACTCGCTTCTCTAGGGTATACCTCGTTCGCCCGGTTTGAATTGGGACAAAATACCTAACTTCGCCAGGGATCGCCCAAAGGATGAGCTTAGGCGACCCCCCTGAAAGAACCCTGAGCGATCGCGGAGCGATCTAGCGCCGCTGCGGCAGCGCCAGCACCTTGGGCACCTGCCGCCCGCTCGCCTTCAGCGCTTCGGGGGCGACCTGGAAGAACGCCACCGCTTCCTGGAGCTGCTGGGCCTGACGGCTCAGCTCGTCCGCGGTGCGGGCCACCTGGTCCGTGGCCCCGGAGGCCTCCTGGGAGCTGCGGTTGAGGCTCTCGACCGCGATCACCACCTGATCCGAGCCCTGGCGCTGCTCGGCGGTCGCGTAGGTCACGCTGCGCGTCAGCTCGTCCATCTCGGCCACCGCGCCGGTCACCTGGTCGTTGATGGCGGCCATCTGCTCGGTCGCCGTCACGATCGAGGCGCTGGCTCGTGCTTGCTCGCTCGTCGCCCCGGTGACCTCGCCCAGGAGGCTGCTGACCTGGCTGGCCGCCTGCTTGATCCGGGCCAGGGCCTCGCCGGTGCGCTCGGCGAGCTCGGCGCCCTCTCGCACCTTCCCCGCGCCCTCTCGGGTCACGTGCACCGCCTGCGAGGTCTCGGCCTGGATGCCCTTGATGAGGTCCCCGATCTCCCGGGTGGCCTTGGCCGAGCGCTCGGCGAGCTTGCGCACCTCGTCGGCGACCACCGCGAAGCCGCGCCCGGCCTCGCCGGCTCGGGCGGCCTCGATGGCCGCGTTGAGGGCCAGGAGGTTGGTCTGCTCGGCGATGTCGTCGATCACCTCGATGATCGCCCCGATCTCGCCCGAGCGCCGGTCGAGCATCTGGATGGTCTCCCGGATGCCGGCCATGGTCTCGTCGATCGCCTTCATGCCGGCGATGGTCTTGGTCACCGCCGCATCACCCGCCTCCGCTGCGACAGAGGCCTCACCGGCCACCCGGTTGGCCCCTTCCACGTTGCCGGCCACCTGCTGGATGCTGGCGGCAAGCTCCGAGATGGAGCTGCTGGTCTGGGTGACGGCGGCGGCGAGCTCGTCCGACTGGCCCCGTACCAGGCTCACCTTGCTGCCCAGACGCTGCACGCTCGAATCCACCGACTTGAGGTTGGCCGCCATCTCCTCCATGGCCGCCGAGGTCTCTTCGGCGCTCGAGGCCTGGACCGAGGTCGTCTGGCTGAGTTCCGCGCTCGAGCTGCTGATCTGCACGGCGCCGGCGCCCACCTCGTCGGCGGCCGATCGCACCCGGCCCACCACCTCTTGCAGCTCGGTGGACATGCGCGAGAGGGCCACCCCGAGCTGGTCGCGCTCGCTCTTGGCCTCGACCGAGCGGCTGAGGTCCCCCTGGGCGATGCGGTCCATGTGGCCGGCCACGGCCGAG
Organism: Pantanalinema sp.; assembly: GCA_036704125.1. Taxonomy (NCBI): domain Bacteria; kingdom Bacillati; phylum Cyanobacteriota; class Cyanophyceae; order Leptolyngbyales; family Leptolyngbyaceae; genus Pantanalinema; species Pantanalinema sp. Next base: position 42,448 of record DATNQI010000069.1, read on the forward strand.
AGGTAACCGATCGCCCCGCGGAAGGCCAGGGTCATGCGGGCGAACTCGTTCTGGCCCTTCACCACCTCGGTCTCGGGGACCAGGACGCGCACCTGGCCGAGATCGCCCTCGGCGATCGCCTCGCACGCCTTGGTCAGGCGCTCCATCGGCTTGACGGCCGAGCCGATCATCCAGAGCAGGAGACCGGCGACGAGAGCGACCCCGAGGGCGGCGAGCAACCCGAGCACCAGCATCATGCGGTTGACCGAGGCCAGGGCCTCGCCCTGGTCGACGTACATGGCAAGCATCCACTCGCCCTGCTCGACCGGGTGGTAGAACATCCAGCCGTCCTTGCCCGTGATGGGATCGTGCACGTCGCGCACGCCTGACTTCTTCGTGCCGACCAGGTCCTTGAAGATGGGACCGAACTTCTCGTCCTTGGTGATGTCCTTGCCGAGAAGCGCATCGACGGGTGCCGCGACGACCCCGCCCCGGGGGCTCAGCAGCAGGAACATGGCGGACTGGTAAGGCTTGAGCTCCTTGAGCTTCCTCTGGATGTCCCCGAGGCCGCGGTCGACGCCGGCGATGCCGGCAAAGCGCCCATCCTTGCGCAGGGGGGTGACGAAGGAGGTCATCATGACCCCATCGTAGAGGTAGGGATCGACCACCACCGGGCGACCCAGCTTCTTGGGGAGCTGGTAGTAGGCGTCGGTCTCCATGCCCACCAGCAGATCGAGGTTCATCCCGCCCTTGAGGCGGTTGTAATAGGGAATGAAGCGCCCGCTCTTATCGGCTCCGCGCGCGCCGCCCCACGCCTGGTCGTTGCCATCGGCGTTGGGCTCGTAGCCCACGTAGGCGCCGAGCACGTCGGGGTTGCCCTCGGCGATTCTGCGCAGGTAATCGGCAGTCATCGCCCGCCTTCCGAAGGCCCCGGTGAGCTGGTGATCCGCCATCAGGTCGACCATCTTGAGCATGCGGGCATTGTCGGCGCTCATGCGATCGGCGATGTCGGTGGTGATGGCCTTGCCGTACTTCTCGCTGGCTACGATCTGGTCTTGGCGCACCGAGACGGCGACGAAGGCGAAGAGGGCGACGAAGAGCAGGGCGATGCCCGCTCCAAGCCGGAGGGTGATCTCGTGCTTGATGCTGCGCATGGGGCCTCCTGGAGGGGGGACGATGGGGCACACCTTTAGTAATAACGAATCAGCCGCAAGCAGGGGAGGGACTTTGGTCCCGACCTTGCCGCAAAACGTGATCTGCCGCTCGCGCTCAGATGCGCGCCTTGGCATCCGCCCGGGTCACGGCCACCAGGATCTCGGCCACCACCGCGTACATGTCGGGGGGGATCTCGTCGCCGACCTCGACCTGGCGGTAGAGGGCCTGGGCCACCGGCTTGTTCTCGACCAGAGGCACCATCGCCTCGCGCGCCACGTCGCGAATTCGCTTGGCCACCAGGTCCGTCCCCTTGGCGACCACCACCGGCACCTCCATCGCGTCCCGGTCGTACCTGAGGGCGACGGCGAAGTGGGTGGGGTTGGTGATGACGACCGTCGCCGTGGGGACCTCCTGCATCATGCGGCGGCGCGCGGCCTGGCGCTGGCGCTTGCGGATCTCGCCCTTTACCTCGGGCGAGCCCTCTTGCTGCTTGGCCTCGTCCTTGACCTCCTGCTTGGTCATCTTGAGGTTGCGCCACCACTCCCAGCGCTGGTAGGCGTAGTCCAGCAGGCCCAGGACGAAGAGCGCCAGGGCCGAGCGCCATGCGATGGTCCAGGCGGTATCGGCCAATAGCGCCCCGAGCTGCGCCCTGCCCGCCTGGACCGCCGTCACGATCGGCACGTAGCGCTCCTGGATGACCGCGTAGCTCAGTGAGCCCACCACCGCGATCTTGAGCAGGCCCTTGAGGGTCTCGACCACCCCGCGCAGCGAGACGATGCGCTTCATGCCCTGGATCGGGTTGAGCTTGGCGAACGACGGCTTGAGGGGCTCGAGGGTGTAGAGAAGGCCCACCTGGGCGTAGCTCGCCAGGAGGCCGACCAGGAGGATCCCCGCCAGGAAAGGGGCGATCGCAAGCAGGGTCTCGCGGGTCAGGGTCAGGGCCATCACCTGCAGGGCCGGGATCGTCAGGTCCCCCTGCGGGAAAGCGCTCAGGTTCTCGACCATGCGGTTGCGGGTGAGCTCGACGATGTTGCGCCACTGCCAGTAAAGCAGGATCGCCGCCACCATGAGCCCCACGGCCGCGTTGACGTCCATGCTGCGCGGGATGTTGCCCTTCTTGCGGGCATCGCCCAGGCGTTTGCCTGAAGGGTCCTCGGTCTTCTGATCCTTGTCCGCGCTCACCGGAAGAGCTCCAGGAGGCGGTGGTTGAGCCTATCGACGAGCAGGTCGAAGGTGCCGCCGATCAAGGGCAGGGTCGCGGCCAGGGTGCCCAGCCCGAGCAGGACCTTGACCCCCATGCTGATCGAGAAGACGTTCATCTGGGGGATGACCCGGTTGAGGATGGCGAGTGCCAGCTCGATGACCAGGATGATGCCGGTGATGGGCAGCATGATCGTCAAGGCCGTGTCGAAGATGCCGCTGACCTCGGCGATGACCCGATCGAGCAGAACCCCGTTCGGGGTGAAGGTCGCCAGGGGCACCGTCTCGAACGAGCGCCACACCGCGGCGAGCAACCAGTGGTGCGCATTGAGCGCGAGGAAGCAGACGGTGGCCAGCTGCAGCAGCAGCACCGCGATCTCGGAGGTCTGGCTGCGGGTGGTGGGGTCGAACATCATGCTCATGCCGAAGCCCATCTGCAGCCCCAGGAGGTGGCCCGCGAACTGCACCGCGTAGAAGAAGGTCATCGCCACGAAGCCGATCAGGAGCCCGACGGCAAGCTCTCGGCCGACCGCCAGCGCCAGGGCATTGGCACCATCCAGGGCGGGCCGGGGCCCCGAGAGCGCGATCGGCAGGATCAGGAGGGTCACCAGGACCGCGAGGCCCACCCGGAAGCGCATGGGAAGGACCTGGTTGCCGAACACCGGCGCGATGACGAACAGGGCCGAGATCCGAACCAGGACCAGCAGGGCGACTTCGAGCCCGCCGGGGGGCAGCTGCATGAGGGCCGCCAGGTCCACGGCGCTACCTCGCGAAGCGCGGCAGGTCGATCAGGAGCTGCGCCATGAAGTCGAGGATCGACTGCACCATCCACGGCCCGGCGAAGATCAGCACGGCGACGGCCGCGATGATCTTGGGGATGAAGGTCAAGGTCGCCTCGTTGATCGAGGTCACCGCCTGGAAGATGCTGACCAATAGGCCGACCGCGAGGCTCACGATGAGGATCGGGCCGCCGACGGTGATGGTCAGCCACAGGGCCCGCTGGCAGAGCTCGTAGAAGACCGTCTGGCTCATTGGAAGCTCGAGACCAGCGCGCGGCTCAGCAGGTGCCAGCCGTCCACCAGCACGAAGAGGATCAGCTTGAAGGGCAGCGAGATCATCACGGGCGGCAGCATCATCATGCCCATGCTCATCAGCAGGCTCGCCACGATCATGTCGATCACGAGGAACGGCAGGTAGATGACGAACCCGATCTGGAAGGCGGTCTTGATCTCGGAGATGACGAAGGCCGGCACCAGCACGTAGGTCGGGATGTCCCCGGGGTTGCGGGGGCGCTGGAGCTTGGCCATGTGCACGAACAGGGCCAGGTCCTTCTGGCGCGTCTGCTTGAACATGAACTTGCGGATGGGGGCCTGCGCCCGATCCAGGGCCACGGTCTGCGAGATCTCGTTGGCCATGTAGGGCTGGAGGGCCTTGGTGTTGATCTCGCCCAGGGTCGGGGCCATGACGAAGAAGGTCAGGAACATGGCCAGCCCGATGATCACCTGGTTGGGCGGCATCATCTGGGTGCCCATGGCCTGGCGGGTGAAGGAGAGGACGATGACGATCCGGGTGAAGGACGTCATCAGGAGCAGGATCGCAGGGGCCAGGCTAAGCACCGTCAAGAGCGCCAGGAGCTGGAGGTTGGCGGCCACGTCCTGGGGGGCGCCCGAGATGGGGATTCGCGGCACCTGCACCTGGGCGAGGGCCGGCGCCTGGGCGAGGGCCCAGCTCCCGAGCGCCAGGGAAAGGGCGTTCAGGTGCTTCATGGCTGCTCCTTGGGCCGGCGGATCACCTGGCGCAGGCTGGACTCCAGCGCGTCCGAGAAGTCCCCCGAAGCGTCGTCCTCGACGCGATCGACGAGCGCCTCGAAGCGGGCCGTGCCAGGGGCGGCCTCCCACTCCGTGAGCTTGACCAGGGTCTCGCGGCCGTTGCTCCCGACGACCAGGTAGCGCCCGCCCGCCTGCACCAGGTGCAGCGACTGCCCCCCCTTGAGGGGCATGCTCTCGAGCACCTTCATGCCGGTGCCCGAGGGGGTGAAGCCCGTGGTGCCGAGGGCGAGCTTCGAGATGACGCCGCGCTTGTACAGCCAGGCTGCACCGAAGATCATCCCGATCACCAGGCTGAACTTGAAGGCGAAGAGGACGGCATTGGCGATGGGGTTGCCCTCGTCGCGCTTGAGGCCGGGATCCTCGTAGTCCTTCCAGTCGAAGCCCTCGGCCGACTCGGTGGCCGCCACGATCGGCGGCTGCGGCACCTCGCGGCGCGCCTCGGCCACGCCACGATCGACACCCGCCCACAGGCCGAGGACGAGCAGTAGCGCGGCGAAAAACCGCTTGAAGCCTGGTGCTTTCAGAACGCCTAGAGCCAAGATTGTCCTCTTACGCCCGGAACGAGGTGAATCGCTCCGCGGGACTCACGATGTCGGTGACGCGGATGCCGAAGTTCTCGTCGATGACGACCACCTCGCCGCGCGCGATGAGCTTGCCGTTGACCAAAAGGTCGACCGGCTCGCCGGCGAGCTTGTCCAGCTCGACCACCGAGCCCTTGCCGAGCTCCAGCACGTCTCGGATCTGCATCCGGGTGCGCCCCAGCTCGACGGTGACCTTGAGCGGCACGTCCATGACCAGGTCCAGGCCCGAGGGCGGGGCCATGGTCTGGCTCGCGGCACCCAAGGGCGCGAACTGGGCGGCCTGCGCGTTGACGGGAACGGCCAGGGCAGCGGCAGGCGCGGCGTAGGCCGGCTGGGGAGCAGCCGCGTACGCAGGCTGCGGAGCCGGCGCGTGGACCGGCTGCGGGGCAGGCTGCGGCGCCTGGGTAGGCGGCGCAGGCTGGGGGACGGGGGCCGCCTTGGGCGCCGGGGGGGCAGCGGCCGGCACCGTCTTCTCGCTCGCCGCCTGGGCGGCGAAGGCCTCGCCCATGACGCGCGCCGACTCCTCGGGCAACAGCTGCACCAGCGTGCTGGTGACCAGCCCCTCGATCGAGAGCTGGAAGGCCACCGCCGCGAGCGAGCCTTGCTGGTAGGAGGGGGGCAGCGAGTTGTCCTCGGGGTTGTCCATCACCCCCGCCTGAGGCGGCTGGATCTCGAGCTTCTTGCCGTAGGTCGAGTTGAGGGTGTTGGCCGCCATGCCGAGCATCTGGTTGATCGCCTCGGAGATGGCGGAGAGCTGCAGGTCGTCGATGATGGCGGAGGGCGGGGTGCCCTCGCCTCCCATCATCAGGTCGGTGATGATCGACGTGTCGTTCTGAGTCAGGACGAACGCCATGGTCAGCGGATCCCCCGCCACGCTGGCGGGCACGTCCACGTACACCACCGGCTCCTTCAGGACCGTCCCGAGCTCGTTGCTCGCCACGACCGTCGCGCGCGGCGAGGCGATCGTGACCTGCTTGTTGAGGAGGATCGACAGCGTGGTCGCTCCCGAACCGAGCGCGAGCGCGCCGACCTCCTCCAGCGAGCGCAAAAGCTCGGGCGTCAAGGCATCGCTCATGCTTCTTCCCCTTCCGCGTTATCCACCACTTCGGTAATTTGAATGGCCATTTTGTTTCGGAGTGTCCCGGGTTTTCCCTTGAACTTGAGCTGCTCGCTCACGAGGACGGACAGTTCGGCCTCGACGGAGGTCGAAAGGGGCAAAACGTCGCCGATGCCCAACGATACCACGTCCGAGACCGTCACTTCGGCCTCGCCGAGCACCACCTGGAAGGGCACGTAGGTCGCGTTGACCCGCCCCTGAAGGTTGGCGCGATACTCGGTCGACTGGCTCTGGCGCTGGGTGGCGAACATGGCCTGGGCCGAGATCTTGCTCATGACGGGCTCGAGCACGATGTAGGGGATGCACAGGGACAGGGGCCCCGTGTTCTCGCCGAACTTGGCCTCGAAGGTGATGAGCACCACCGGGTCGGTCGGCGGCACGATCTGGACGAAGCGCGGGTTCATCTCCATGGTCTCCAGCTTGGGGCTGAAGGTCAGGATGTTCTGCCAGGCCTCGCTGAGGGTGCTCAAGAGGCGCTGGGTGATGCTGGAAATGAGGGTCCGCTCGATGTCGGTCAGATCCCGCCGGATGCGCGTCACCCGGCCCGGGCCGCCCAGGAGGCGGTCGATGATGGCCGAGGTGATGTCGATGTTGATCTCGAACAGGCTCGTCCCGACCAGGGGCTCCATGGTGAAGACGTTGAGGATGGTCGGCGAGGGCAGCGAGCGCGAGTACTCGTCGAAGGTGAGCTGCTCGACCGAGACCACCTCGATCTGGACCAGCATCCGGAGCTGACCCGAGAGCGAGGTGCTCAAGAGGCGGCTGAAGGCCTCGTGGATCATCGACAGGGTGCGGATGTGATCCTTCGAGAACTTGTTCTGGCGCTTGAAGTCATAGATCTTGACCGTACGCCGGACGTGCTCCTCTTCAGGGATCGCGGCCGCAGCCGTCGCCTTCTCCGGGGTCAGATCCCCGGAGGAGAGGGCCGACAGCAGCGCGTCGATCTCCGATTGCGAGAGAATCTCCGACATGCGAGGTCCTTACTGGATCACGAAATCCGTGAAGTAGACGCCCATGACCTTCTTGTCGGGCGCGATGCGGTTGAGGGTCACCTTGAGCTCGTCCTTGATCAGGTCCCGGCCGCCGGGCGCCTTGAGGCGCGCGATCGACTGGCGCGACAGGGTGGCGATGATCGCGTCCTTGTACAGGGGCTCGTAGGTCGCCATGGCCGCCTTGATCGCAGCCGAGGGGTCCTCCTCGGCGCCGCCGCCGTGGCCGCCGCCGCCCTTCTTCTCGCCATCGGCGTGGGCCTCGCCGGCCATGGCGAGCGCCACGGTGGTCTTGAGGTAGTGGCGGCCCGGGTCCGAGAGGTTGACGATGAACTCGCCGACCGGGTAGATCTCGGTGACGGGCGCGGGCGCCTCCTCGTGCTGCTTGTCCTCGACGACCTTGCCCTTCTCGGTGATCACGTGCTTCTCGATGATCACCTGCTTGGGCATGGCGAAGCGGATCGCGACGAACGAGCTGAGGCTCGAGATCAGGGCGATGCCGACCGCCGCCATGATCACCTTGCCGTTCATCGGTCCGTCCGACGGCGGTTTCTTCGCAGCAGCTTGCTTGGCCATGGTTCGGGTGGTGCCTCCTAGTAGCGAGTCGTGTCAGGGGAGGGCGGAACAGGGGGCTGCGCGGCGCGCAGGACCACGATGTCGACGCGCCGGTTCTGGGCACGGTGGGCTTCGGTGTCGTTGGGAACCTTGGGGTAGTATTCCCCGTACCCCGCCGCTGATAACCGGCGCGGCTCGTAGGAATGGCGCTCTATCAGGAACCGCACCAGGTTGGTCGCGCGGGACGCCGACAGCTCCCAGTTCGAGGGGTAGCGCGCCGTCGAGATGGGGGTGTTGTCGGTGTGACCCTCGATCCGCATGGTGTGGTCGAAGGTCCTGAGCATGCGCGCGATCCGGTCCAGGGTCGGCACCGCCTTGGGGCGCAGGCCCGCGTCGCCGGGCATGAAGAAGCCGGCGTTCGAGATCGAGACCACCAGGCCCTCGCTCGTGACGGTCGCCTCCAGCTCGTCGGCGAGGCCCGCCTCCTCGGCCATCTGCTCCACCTCGGTCGAGAGGCGCTCGAGCTCCAGCTGCTCGGGCGGCACGATGAGCTGCTCGTGGGGCAGCACGCCCTTTCCGCCGTCCAGGAGGGTGTTCTCGCGGTGACCCGCACCCTTCAGATCGATCACGGTGCTGTTCGCGCCCATGGACTTGTTGAGCGACTCCTTGAGCTTCTCGTACTTGGCCACGTCGACCTGGGAGAGGGCGTACAGCACGACGAAGAAGACCAGCAGCAGCGTGATCAGGTCGGCGTAGGTCAACAGCCAGCGCTCGGAAGAGCCGCCGCCGTGGCCGCCCCCGCCGTGTGCCCGGCGCGCGCGCCGACCGCTCAAGCTAGACCTCCTCGGCGGGCTTGAGGGCGCGCCGCATCTCGGGCGAGAGGAAGCTCTTGAGCTTCTCCTCGACGATCTGGGGGTTGTCGCCCGCCTGGATGGCGAGGATCCCCGCGAGCATCATCTCGCGGACCAGGACCTCCTGCTCGCTGCGACGCTTGAGCTTGGTGGCCAGCGGCAGCCAGAGGAGGTTGGCGGTCCAGACGCCGTAGAGGGTCGCCACGAAGGCCACCGCGATCGCCCCGCCCAGACCCGAGGGGTTGCTGAGATTCCCCAGCACGTGGATCAGGCCCATGACCGTTCCGATGATGCCCATGGTGGGCGCGAAGCCGCCCATGGCCTCGAGGATGCCGAAGGAGGCCGCGTGGCGGCTGGCGATGAAGCTCAGCTCGGTCTCGAGCATGTCGCGGACGGTGTGCTGGTCGATGCCGTCGGCCACCATCTGCATCCCCTTCTGGAGGTAGTCGTCGCCCGCCTCGGCCACGTCGGCCTCGAGGGCGAGCAGCCCCTCGCGGCGGGCCTTCTCGGCGTAGCCGACCAGCTGCGGGATCAAGGAGACCGGGTCGTAGGGGTTGGCCGTGAAGGTCAACGACAGCATCCGGGGCAGGTTGAGGACGTCCTTCAGGGGGAAGGCGATCAGGGCCGCGCCGAAGGTGCCTCCGAACACGATGATGAAGGCCGTCAGCTGCCAGAGGGCGGTGAGGCCGTGGATGCCGCCCGACTCCATCGCGCTGGCGACGAGCATGGCCCCCCACCCGAGGAGCAGTCCGAGAATGGTTGCGATTTCCACTAGGCCTCCGCTACGACGGCCGCGCCGGGCGCGGCCCCAAGAATCAAGCGAACATCGGGGTGGCAGCGGCGCTTGAAGGCGGCCACCCGCTCGATCACCTCGTCGACGGACTCCTGCACCACGTAGCGCTGGTTGGAGGTCAGCGCCACGATGGTGTCGGGCGTCGCCTCGACCGACTCGATCAGGTCGCAGTTGATCACGAACGCGATCCCGTTAAGGCGGGTGAGCTTGATCACTGCCTTGCCTCTCCCTTCTCGCGGTTCATCCGCTGCACGAACACCAGGACCTCCGCCACCACCGGATAAAGCTCGGCGGGGATCGCCTCGCCCAGCTCCAGGACCGAGAGGCTCTCGACCAGAAGCGGGTCGTGGTGGACCGCGACCCCGTGCTCGGCGGCGAGCGCCAGGATCTTCTCGGCCGTGAGCCCGCGGCCGCTCGCGACCACCGTCGGGGCCTCGTCGTGCTCGGTCTCGTAGCGCAGCGCCACGGCGCGCTTTTCGGCGTCCTCACCGGTGGTCATGACGGCTCCTAGCCATAGAAGTCCACGCCCGAGGCACCCGCGACACCCGAGGCGGGGGCCGTCCCTGGCGCCTTGCGGCGCTGGGCCTCCTTGCGCAGGCCCATGGTCCCGACCCGGACCCCGACCCCCTCGATTGCGTCTCGCAACTCCGGGAGGCGTGCTTCCAGGAAGGCCGCCGCGGCCGGATCCTGGAGGGAGACTTGGCAGTTTACCTGGCGCTGATTCAAAAGTAAATCGATCCGGATGCCGTGCAAGTGAGGCGTATCGAGGGCGATGACCACGCGCGTGGCCCCGGAGGGGCCGCTGGCCGTGGAATCGCCCTCCCCCTGGCGCTCATGTACCCGGATCTCGCCGCTTCCCCTACTCCACCATAAAGGAATCGTGAAGGCAAGCCCTTCGTCGCCCGCCGCGCGCAGCTGGCCGAAGCGGATCTCGTCGCGCAGGGCCCGGGCATCGGCGTCCACCGGGTGACGATCCACCACCCGTTCCAGGACCTCGGCCAGGCGCTCGCGCGGCACGGCCGCCTCTTTAGAGGCCTCTTCGGGGGCTTGCTCGGCCATGCGGGCCAGGTCCGCCTCGGGCGGCACCAGGGCGGCCACCAGGCGACGAAGGGCCGCTTCGACCTCGGTGCGTCCCCCCTCGGGCAGCGCCAGGCCCTGCAGCCTCGCGAGGGCCTCGGCCTTCGGGGCGAGCGGCGCCGGGGCGGGGGGCTCGTCGTGGCGGACCTCGATCGGAGCGCCGGCTTCGGCCAGGAAGTCCGACAAGAGGGCATCGAGCGCGGCCTCGAAGGCGGGTTGCCTGGCGGCAGGCAAGGCGCGATAAGCCCGGACGATCGCCTCGTGGAGCGACGGCTGGGCGCCGTCAGCCTCGATCGTCCCCGGGTGGGGCGCCGGGGAGAGGGACGCCGGGGGCTGGGCCGAGGGCCGGGCCGGGGACAGGGACGCCGGGGCCGAGGGCTGGGCCGGGGCGCTCGGGATCGAGACGCTCGGAGCCTTGGCGCTCGGATCGTGAGCCTCCCCTTCTGGCGCCTCGTCGGCCGGGCTCGCGAAGGCGGCGAGCAGGCGTGTCACCGCCTCCGCGAGGGCCTCTCGGCGCTCGGGCGCGATGGTGGCGAAGAGGCGCTCCAGGCCCTCGGCGAGATGGGGCACGCGCGAGGTCTGCGCCTCGCGCGAGGGCAGCCGCGACTCGTCCTCGGGTCCCCACTGGAGCGAGACCTGCTCGACCATGAGCTTGAGGCGCTCCCCCGAGGTCTGGGGGGCGTCGTGGCGACCGAGGACCATCAGCGCCGTCTCGGGGGTCACCGGCAAGCGCCTCACCACCAGAAAGGCGATCGCCGCCGCGTCGCGAGGCTCGGGCCGCTCGAGGCGCGAGAGACCTCGCTCGACCTCCTTGAGCAGCATGGGGTCCAGGCGCCCCTGCTCGGCCACCAGGGCACGGGCGGCCAGTAGGCGGGTGGGCTCGGGCGGGAGGCCGAGCTTCTCGACCTCCTGGGCCAGATGACCGTCGCTGAGAACGTCCGCGATGAGGTCGATCGCCATTCCCTTGAGGGCCTCGATGCGCGACCGGACGTGCTCGCCCACAAGCGAAGCGCCCGGCTCCGGGGAAATCCCCCCCGAAGCCGGGAAAACTCCGCCCGGGACCACCGGGCCGACGCCATGCACCTCCAAGGGTCAGGTCCTGCGAAGCCGAGTCGCGAGCGCTAGCGCTTGAGCGACATCAGCTCCTGGAGCACCTCGTCCGAGGTGGTGATGATCTTGGAGTTGGACTGCAGGCCGCGCTGCGCCACGATCATGTCGGCGAACGACGAGGCCAGGTCCACGTTCGAGTTCTCGAGCGAGCCGGGGGCGATGAGCCCGCGCGAGCCCGCGCCCGCGACGCCCACCTGGGGCTCGCCCGAGTTGGGCGTCGCCGAGAAGAGGTTGTCGCCGTTGACCAGAAGACCGACGGGGTTGGTGAAGGTCGCGACCGACACCTGACCGAGGACGCGGGTGCGGCCGTTCGAGAAGACGCCCTGGATGGAGCCCGCGGCGTCCACCGCCACGCCCGTCAGCGAACCCGACGAGTAGCCGTCCTGGTCGGTCATGACCGCGGTGCTGTTGTAGAAGCTCTTCGACTCGTCGGTCCTGGGGTCGTTGTACTGGGTCATGGAGCTGGTGTCGCCGGGCTTGCCCAGGTTCAGCTTGATGTTGAGCTGGTCGAAGTCGCCGGCGTTGGCGGGGTCCAGGGTAAGGGTCGGCTGGTCGTAGCTCGCGAAGACGCCCTTGTTGTCGAAGGTCAGGGTGCCCAGGTCGTAGGAGGTGGCGCCCCCCTGGAAGGAGTCGGCCTTGTCCGGCACGAAGGCCACCGTCCAGGTGTTGGTCGCGGTCTTGGTGAACTCCACGTTGCCCTTGTGGACGTTGCCCTTGGAGTCGAAGATCGTCACCGAGCTCTTGGCCTTGCTGTTGGGATCGGGATCGATCGGGGTCAGGGCCTCGAGGTTGGCGCCGATGCGGATGTTCTGGGTGGCCTGGGGGGTCAGGGTGACGCCGGCGGGCACCCTGAGGGTCTCGGGGGGGCGGGCGGTCTCGACCTTGTAGGTGCCATCCGGCTGCGAGGTGGCGTTCCAGCCCATGACCTTGAAGCCGTTCGAGATCTTGACCAGGTTGCCCTCGCGGTCGAAGTCGAAGGAGCCGTCGCGGGTGAAGACCTGCTGCTTGCCGTCGCTGACGACGAAGAAACCCTCGCCGCTGATGGCCATGTCGGTGCTCTTGCCGGTCGGATTGAGCGAGCCCTGGCCCATGAGGAGGTCGATGGAGCCCACCGTGACGCCGAGGCCCAGCTGGCTGGGGTTGGTTCCGCCCAAAGCGCCGCTGGGAGCCGAGCCGCCGCGCAGGGTCTGCAGGAACTGCTCCTGGAAGTTCACCCGCTGCGCCTTGTAGCCGATGGTGTTCACGTTGGCGATGTTGTTGCCGATGACATCCAAGCGGATCTGCTGGTTGCGCAGACCGGACACGCCGGAGTTGAGTGAACGAAGCATCTGGACTCCTCCTTATGGGGTCACCGCGAGGCAATCGGGGAAAATTTCGGCCGCCAGGAAGGCGAAACCTTCCGACTAGTATTGGTATCGGCCACGCAAGCGAGACCTTTAGGGGCGGCTGTGGCCGCTTAGGCGATCTGCTCGATGTGCTGGATCTCGACCGGCACCAGGGCGCCGTCGGCCTCCCCGTCGGGCTTGACCATGAGCTTGATCGCGCCGTCCACGCGACGCGCCTCGACGACCTGGCCGGCGAAGTGGGCGTCGTCGGTGCGCACGGCCACCTTCTTGCCGATCAGGCCGGAGGCCTGGCTCAGCTGACCGAGCTCGGCCTGCTGGGAAAGGGTCTTGCTCAGGTTCTGCATCTCCTCGAGCGAGCTGAACTGCGCCATCTGGGCGATGAACTCCTTGTCCTCCATGGGGTTCATGGGGTCCTGGAAGCGCAGCTGGGTGACCAGCAGCTTGAGGAAGTCGTTCTTGCCGAGATCCGAGTTCTTCTTGGTGGTCGTCTGGACGGGGTTGTTGTTGCTGCTGCCCGAAACGGCTCCGGTCTCTGCCATGGGGATTCGCCTCCTGAACTAAGGGCGTCTAAGCCTGGTAATCGATGCGCTCGGCGACGGCGGACGCTTCGCCCGCCGCCTCCTCCGGGGTCATTTCCGCGACGGGCTCGCCCGCGTCGTCGAAGCCGAGGGAACGAGGGCGGCCGGACGCCTGCGCGTCCTGCTGCGACTGCTGCTGGGACTGCTGCTGGTAACCGCCCGAGAGATCGAAGCCCTGCTCGGGGCGACGCTGATCCTGCCCCACGCTGACCTCGAGGCGGTCGATCTTGATGCCCTGATCGGCGAGCGTCTGGCGCAGCTCGGCCATCTGGACCTGCATCATGTCGCGCGTCGCGCTCTGCTCGACCCGGATCGAGGCGCTGAGCGTGCCCTGGTGGGAGACGACGCGGATCTGCATCCGGCCGAGATGCTCGGGGCTGAGCTGCAGGCGCAGCTCGGTCGGCTTGCCGGGCTCGCGGGCCGCCTGCTCGAAGGAGGTCTTGAGGGCCTCGCGCATGGGCATGGCCTCCGCGCGAGGGGCATCGCCATCGAGAACCCGCGCCTGGGGCACGGCGACCTCCGCCGCCTGAACGGGGTGGTGCAGCTCCCACGGCTGGACCGCAGCCTCCGGCGCGGGGCTCGCCTGAGCGCTCGCTGCGGGGCCGGCGGGGACGTTCTGCGTCTCGAGCGCCTTGGTCAAGGCCTCGGCCGCGACCGGCTTCGACTCGGTGGGGATCGGCGCCTGCGCCGTGGCGCGCGCCGCGGCCTCCTGGTGCTTGCGGTTCAGGGGGGCGTCGTGGGCCGTCAGGCTCATGGTCGCCTTGACGGTCTCGAGGGATTCGGGCACGTGCTGGCGCGCCACCGGGCTCACGGGAACCCTGGGCATCTGATCGCCGGCCGCCGGCTCCTCGCCCTCGGAGGCCTCCTCGGGCAACGCCTCGGCAGTAGGGGCATCGACGGCCTCCGAGACGGCCTGCGCGACAACGGTCGCCGCCGCGAGTGGGTTCAGGGCGGCCTCGGCGACCTGGGGCTGGGCAGGCGTCACGGGAGCCGTCACGGGAGCCGTCACCGGAGCCGTCACGGGGGCCGTCACGGGAGCCGCCACGGGAGGCGCCGCGCCGACGACGGCCGGGGCCTGGGCGAGCTGGACGGGAGGCACCGGCACCGCAGAGGTGACCTGCACCAAGCCCGGCAGCATGACCTGGGGGTCGTGCAGCGAGGGCTGGGCGGGGATGGTGGCCTCGACGCCGGGCTGAGCTGCCTGGTCGGCAGCGGGCGGCTGCGCGACGGTCTCGTCGGGCTTCGCCGCATCGCGGCTCGAACCCTCGCTCGAGGGCTCCGCCTCGGCGCGCTCGGGCCTGCGCTCTGCGCGCTCGGGCCTGCGCTCGGCGCTCCGGGCCGGCTCCTGCCGGCGGGCGCTGCGGTCCATGGCATTGGCGAAGCCGTCGCGGGGCGAGGCGGAAGCCCCGGCCTTGGTGCGGACGGGAGCCGTCTCGGCGCCCGGGAAGATCTGGATGGGTTGAGTCAAGGGGGAATCCTCCTCGTCGCAGGGGCCCTACTTCTCCCCTTCTTCCATCATCGGCGGCGGTGAAGGAAAGTTGAGGGCATTCGTCCGCGCGAATCGGATCGTCGCGAGCTCGTCGATGAAGCGGGCCTCGGCCCGGTCGAGCCCGCGCTGGTGCTCGGCCTTGGCGCTCGCCTTGAGCTTCTCGAGCACCTGGACCTTCTGGGCGGCCTCCATCAGCTCGGCGCGCGCCGCCTCGGCCTCGCGCTCGGCCTGGGCGATCGCCCCGAGCTGCCGATGCGCCTGGTCGATCAGGTGGCCCAGGTGGTCGTGGCCGAACTGCATGGCCTGGAGGTCGAGGCGGCCCGAGGCCTGCATGGCGAGGATCTCCTGGCGCGCGCGGCCCTGCGCCTCGACGAGCCCGGCGTGGCGATCGCGCTCGGCGACGACCTTGGCCTGCGCCTCGCCCAAAAGCTGCGCCCTCTGGTCCTGCACCCGCACCGCTAGATCCAGCACGGTCTGGAGGCGGAACTTGAACCCGCTCGCCATGGACCGGGCCTATTCCCCGAACAGGCCCTGGAGGGCCGCGACCGTCTCGTCCATGACCATGGGCTCGTTCACCCCCTGCCTCAGGAAGAAGTTGACCGCCTCGATCCGGGCGATCGCCCGGTCGATGGAGGGGTTGGATCCCGCGGCGTAGGCCCCGATGTTGATCAGGTCCCGCGCCTCTCGGTAGGTCGCGAGCGTCTCGCGCAGGGCCCCTGCGGCCCGCACGTGCTCTAGCGGGACGATCTCGGTCATGACGCGCGAGACCGACGACAGCACGTCGATGGCCGGGTAGTGGTTCTGCGCGGCGAGATCGCGCGAGAGCACCACGTGCCCGTCCAGGATGCCTCGCACCGTGTCGGCGATGGGCTCGTTGGTGTCGTCGCCCTCGACCAGCACGGTGTAGAGGGCGGTGATGGCCCCCACCTCGGAGGTACCCGAGCGCTCCAGGAGGCGCGGCAACAGGGCGAAGACCGAGGGGGTGTAGCCCTTGGTCGCGGGCGGCTCGCCGACGGCGAGGCCCACCTCGCGCTGGGCCATGGCGAAGCGCGTCACCGAGTCCATCATCATGATCACGTTGGCGCCCTGGTCGCGGAAGTACTCGGCGATCGCGGTCGCGACGAACGCCCCCTTGAGGCGCTGCAGAGCGGGCTGGTCCGAGGTCGCGACCACCACCACCGAGCGCGCGAGGCCCTCCGGCCCCAGGTCGCGCTCCAGGAACTCCCGCACCTCGCGACCTCGCTCGCCGATCAAGGCGATCACGTTGAGGTCCGCATGGGCTGAGCGCGCGATCATGCCGAGCAGGGTCGACTTGCCGACCCCCGAGCCCGCAAAGATGCCGATGCGCTGCCCCTCGCCGCAGGTGAGCAGGCCGTCCATGGCGCGCACGCCCAAGGGCAGCGGCTTGTGGATTCGCTGGCGGGTCAGGGGGTTGGGGGGCGGGGCCTCGAGCGGGGCGCGGTGGGTGGCCAGGAGGGGGCCCTTGCGGTCGATGGGGTTGCCGAGGCCGTCGAGGACCCGCCCCAGGAGGTGGGGCCCGACCCGGACCCCCAGCGTCTGGCCGGTGGCGGCCACCGGGCTGCCCGGCTTGACCCCCTCCATGAGGCCGAGCGGCATCAGGAGGACCCGGTCGTCCCTGAAACCGACCACCTCGGCCATCAGGGGGGGGCGGTTCGAACCGAGGGAGATGCGGCACAGCTCGCCGAGGCTCGCCCGGGGCCCGAAGCTCTCGATCACCAGGCCGATCACCTGGGCGACCTTGCCCTCGACCCGGATGGGGTCGGCACCTTCCACGCGCGAGAGGGCCGCCGCCAAGAGGTCGCCCATCAGCGCCCGAAGCCCTGGGGCGAGAAGCCCCCGCCCCCGAAGGGACTCGCCTTGCCGCTCTTGGCGGGAGGCGCAGGGGGCGCCTTGCGCAGGTCCTGGAAGGTACCGGACAGGCTCGGCTCGGCCTCGGGCTCCGCGTCGAGCACCGCGCGGGCGAGCTCCTCGAACTGGGTCGCGAACGTCGCGTCGACGCGACCGGTCTTGGTCTCGACCACGCAGCCGCCGGCCCCGACCAGGGGATCGGCGACGACCTCGAATTTGGGCGCCGGCTGCGGCTTGCTCGCACCGAACGGGCTGGGCGGGGGGGGACCCAGGTGCCCCGCGTCCTGGGGGTTGAGGCGCACGCGCACGACGGCCTCGCCGGCCACCTTGGCCACGGCCGCGTCCACCAGGCCCTTGACCAGGGCCGCATCGCGCGGCTCCTTCAGGAGGACCTTCGAGGCGACGATGAGGCCCAGCCGCATCAGATCGGGCTCCAGCTCGCCGAGCCTCGCCTCGCGCTCGGCGTTGAAGGCCTCGGCGGCGGCGCGCACGGCCTCGATGCCCTGCTGCCAGGCGGCGAGGCCTTCCTGGAACCCGTCGTCGCGGCCCTGGGCCAGGCCGTCCTCGTAGGCCGCGCGGGTCACGCGCTCGATGAGGTCGTTGGCCTCGGCCTCGGCAGCTGCGAGCAGGGCCTGGGCCCGGCGCTCGGCCTCGGCCAGGAGCTCGGCGGGATCGATCGCAGGAGCCGCCTCGACGTCCTCGGCCGGGACGTTCTCGGGCTCGGGGACGCTGACGACCCACTTCCCGTCGATCCAGCGGGTCTGATCGCGCTTGATGATCTTGCCGCTCATGACGCTCGCCGCCTCAGCTCAGCAGCTCGTCGCCGCCGCCGCGCGAGACGATGATCTCGCCGCGCTCCTCGAGCGCGCGGATGATCGAGACGATCTTTTGCTGGACCTCTTCCACGTCGCGCACGCGCACCGGGCCCATGAAGTCCAGCTCGTCGCGGACGATCTTGCCCATTCGCTCGGACATGTTCTTGAAGACCTTGGCCCGGACCTCCTCGTTGGAGCCCTTGAGGGCGAGCGAGAGCTCCTTGGTGTCCACCTCGCGCAGGATGCGCTGGATCGAGCGATCGTCGAGGATGACGATGTCCTCGAAGACGAACATGAGCTTCTTGATCTCCTCGGCGAGATCCGGGTTCTGCTCTTCGAGCGACTCGAGGATGGTCTTCTCGGTGCCACGGTCGACCGAGTTGAGCATGGAGACCAGGGCCTTGATGCCGCCCGCGTTGGTGAAGTCCTGGCTCATGACCGCCGAGAACTTGCGCTCGAGCACCTTCTCGACCTCGCGCAGGACCGCGGGGGTGGTGCGGTCCATCTGCGCGATGCGGGTCGCCACGTCGGTCTGGAGGTCGCTGGGAAGACCCGAGACGACAAGCGCCGCCTGCTCCGGCTTCATGTAGGCCAGGATGAGGGCGATGGTCTGGGGGTGCTCGTTCTGGATGAAGTTGAGGATCTGCATGGGATCCGCCTGGCGGATGAACTCGAACGGCAGGGCCGTCAGGCTCTCCGAGAGGCGGTGCAGGATCTCCTCGGCCTTGTCGGCGCCGAGGGCCTTGGTCAGGAGCTCGCGGGCGTAGCCCACGCCGCCGGTGCTGATGTACTGGTTGGCCTGGAGGACGTGGTAGAACTCCTCGAGGATGCCCTCGGTGTCCTCGGGCGGCAGCTTGCCCAGGTTCGCGACCTCGAGGGTGAGGGTCTCGATGTCCTCGTTGTTGCCCAGGTACTTGAGGATCTGGCTCGACGTCTCGGGGCCGAGCGCCACCAGGAGCGCGGCCGCCTTCTGCTTGCCGGATAGGTGTTGCTGCCGTGCCATGTTACTCGTCCTCGAGCATCCAGGATTTCAGCAGCTTGGCCACGTCCGAGGGCTGCTGCTTGACCACCTTGGTGATCTCCTTCTGGAGGTGCGTCTTGCGGTCGTCCTCGCCGATGGTGCCGATCGAGGCGGGCTGGGAGAGCCGGGCGTCCACGTCGAAGCCTTCCAGGGTAAGCGGGGTCTCGTCGAAGCTCTCGGCGCGAGCGGCGAGGCCGCGGCGCAAGAGGAAGAGCGCCGCGATGCCGATCAGCACGCCCACCAGGATCTTGAGGTAGCTCTGGACCGTCTCCTGCTGCTTGGCCTTGGCGAGCTCCATCTCCTCGGCCTTCTGGACCGTGTCGTTGAACTTCTGGGCCGTCACGACGACCGTGTCGCCGCGCACCGCGTCGCTGCCCGCCGCGGCCGAGACCATCTGCTTGAGGTCCGCCAGCTGCTGGGGGTCCAGCTCGCCGTTGACGGCGACCGCCACCGAGAGGCGCTTGATCTCGGCCGGCGCCTTGATCTTGCGGGTCACGTTCTTGTTGACCTCGTAGTTGCGGACCAGGTCGCTCTTGTTGTAGGCGCCGGGCACGCCCGCGGACTCGGAGGCCGGGTAGGTGGGCAGGCTCGCGTTGGCGCCGCCGTTGATGTTGGAGGTGACGCCCGGGATCCCGCCGCTGGGCGCACCCGCCCCGTTGTAGCTCTCGCGCAGCTCCTTGGTCGAGCGCAGGATGCCGGTCTGGCTGCCATCCTGGTTGCGGACCACGGGCTGGTAGGTCTCCTCGTTGGTCTCGACCTGGCTGAAGTCCAGGTCCGCCGCCACCGTCACCACCGAGTTGTTGGGACCGAGCACCCGATCGAGGGTCGCCTGGAGGTTCTTGCGCAGGCCGCTCTCGACCTGCTTCTTGACCTCCATCTGGGACATGGTCAGCTCGGGAGACGCCATGCCGTCCTCGCCGGGGCCCACCTCGTCCGAGTAGTTCCGGCCGTCCACGTCGGTGATGACCACGTTGGCGACCTTGAGGCCCTCGACGCTCTTGGCCACCAGGTACGCGACGGTCTTGACCTGCTCGCCCTTCAGCTTGGCGCCCGGCCTGAGCTTGACCACCACCGCGGCCGAGGGCTCCTCGGCACTGTCCGAGAAGAGGTCCTTCTCGGGGATGACCAGGTGGACCCGGGCGGTCTCGATGCCGTCCAGCGACTGGATGGTGCGCACCAGCTCCCCTTGCAGGGCGCGCTGGTAGTTGAGCTTCTGGAGGGCATCGGTCATGCCGAACTGGTTCTTGTCGAAGAGCTCGAAGCCCACGGTGCCGCCCTGGGGCAGGCCCTTGGCCGCCATCTCGAGGCGCAGCTCGTGGACCTTGGACTTGGGCACCATGATCGCGGAGCCCGTGACCTGGTAGGGGACCTTGGCCTCCTTGAGCTTCTCGATCACCTGGCCGGCGTCCTGCTCCTCCATGTTGGTGAAGAGGGGCGACCACTCCGGCGTCTGGGCCCAGAGCACCAGCATGACGATGGCCACCACGCTCGCGGCGGCGACCGCCCCGAAGACGATCCGCTGGACCTGCGTCAAGCTGGTCCAGATGCGGGTGATGTCTTGCTTTAGCTGCTTGATGAAGTCGTTCATTTAGGGGACTAGACGGACATCCGCATGATTTCTTGGTAGGCGTCGAGGAGCTTGTTGCGCAGCTGCATGGTCAACTCGACCGAGATCCCGGCCTTCTCGGCCGCGATCATCACGTCGTGCAGCTCCACGTCCCCTCCCGTCGCAAGCTCGTTCTTCAGGGAGTCGGCATGGATCTGCTCCGCGTTGACGCTCTCCAGGAAGGCCCCGAGGGGCTTGCCGAGCTCGGAGATCGCCGTGGGGGCCGCGGGCTGCGCCGGCGCCACCGGAGCGGCGAACAGGGACTTGGCCGGCTTCTCGACCGGGGCCATGGGCAGCTCGGCCCGCTTGCGCTGGGCCTCGTCGAACATGCTGCCGAAGTCGGCGCCGGGTGCCGCCTGAGGCTGACCCAGCTTTGGGAAGGGCAGACCGAGACCCGGAGCCCCGGGAATGGGAATGAAAGGAGGAAGCCCAGCCATGCGCCTAGATCTCCAGGGCCTTGTTGGCAGCACCCTTGAGGGCCTGCACGACGGTGACGTTTGCCTCGTAAGAGCGGGTCGCCGAGATCATGTCGGTCATCTCGGCGACGGGATTGACGTTCGGGAACGCCACGTAGCCCTGCTGGTTGGCGTCGGGGTGGCCGGGGTCGTAGACCAGCCGGAAAGGGGCCTGGTCCTCGACGATTCCCGCCACGTGGACGCCGGTGCCCGGGAGACCCGGGCGGTTGGAGGGCTTGGCCTCGAAGACGACCATCTCGCGGCGGAAGGGGGTACCCTTGTCGGTTCGGGTCGTGTTGGCGTTGGCGAGGTTGCTCGCGATGGTGTCCATCCGCAGGCGCTGGGCCGTCAAGGCGCTGCCGCTGACGTTGAGGGCGTCGAAGGTGCTCATGGGTCCTCCTCGGGGCCTAGTTGCCGCGGATGATCGAGTGCAGCCCGGTCATCTTGCGCTTCATCAGGTCGGCAATGGCGTTGTAGGTGACGTTGGCCTGCGCCAGGCGCGTCATCTCCGCGTCGATGTCGACGTTGTTGCCGTCGTTGCGCATGGTCACCTCGCTGGATCGCGAGACCGTGGCCTGGAAGTCGTCGAGGCTCTGGGGACCATCCACCCGGTAGTGCCCCGGGTGCGTGGCCGCCATCGGGACCGAGAAGGCGTCGGGCCGCGAAACGGTCCTGGCGAGCGCCCCCTCGAAGGCGACCTCGAAGCGCTTGTAGTGGGGGGTGTCGGCGTTGGCGACGTTCTCGGCGATCGCCTTCTGACGCATGGAGAGGCCGTCCAGCGCACTGGCCATCACCTCTGCGTTCTTGCCGAACAGCTTGTCCAACACGGAGCGAACCTCCCCGGCCCAAGGCCGGCCTTCTCGAGCACCCGACGCACCGTCCATGGCGCCGCGCCTCGCTTTGAATCATGCAAGCCCGCCCTGGCTCGCGTCCGCTAAGGGCTACATACCCGCGAGCAGCCTCTCCCGAAACCGGAAACTCACGCTAGCTTCACGCATCATAGCAGAAACCGCGCCGGATCGTTGTGACGGCCGGCCAATTTCCCCCACCTTTGAGAGTAGCAGGTGAGAGGCGGTCATGCGAGGGGCCAAACGGCCCACGTGCACCGGATTTCGAAAAATCTATCGTCCGACCCCTGTGCCCGCGCGTGCCACGATGGCCGCGACCACCTCGTCGGCGCTCAGGCCGTCGCTGTCGAGCAGGATGGCGTCCTCGGCGGGCTTGAGCGGGGAGTGCTCGCGCGTCGAGTCGAGGGAGTCGCGGCGCGAAATCTCGAGCTCGAGCGCCGTGACGTCCACCACGTGCCCGGCGCGCTCCAGGTCCCTGGCCCGGCGGCGCGCCCGCTCGGCAGGGCTTGCGACCAGGAAGATCTTGAGGTCAGCCCAGGGAAAGACCACCGTCCCGATGTCGCGCCCCTCGGCGACGACCCCGCCGGCACGGCCGATGGCCTGCTGCAGGGCGACCAGCTCCCTGCGCACGCCCGCCACCTTGGCCACCTCCGAGACGCGCCGGGTGACCTCGGGGGTGCGGATCGCCTCGGTCACGTCCTCGTCGTCGATGGCGACCCGATCGCCCTCGGCCCCCGGCGTGAAGGCGATCGCGCACCGCTTGGCCAGCTCGGTGAGGGCGGCCTCGTCGCCGAGGTCCAGGCCCGTGGCCAAGGCCTTCCAGGTGAGTGCCCGGTACATGGCACCGGTGTCCAGGAAGACCAGGCCGAGCTGCTGGGCCACGCGGCGCGCGACCGTGCTCTTGCCGGCACCCGCGGGGCCGTCGATGGCGATTACCAGGCGGTTCATCTAGAGACTCTCCTTAAAGGGGAAGGGCGCAGAGGGCGGCGTCGGGGCCGTGGGGATCCAGGATGACGTTGTCGATCAGGCGCGTGCTCCCCAGCTGGGCTGCCACCAGGGCCACCGTGCCGGGCCCCGCGGCGGTCGCGGGCCCGAGGTGCTCGGCGTCCACCGCCGAAAGGTACTGGAGCGAAAGGCGTGGCTCGGCCTCGAGGTAGGCGCGCGCCTGAGCGAGGGCCTCGGCGAGCGGGTGATCCGCAACGCGGCGCAAGAGAAGGCCGAGCGAGCGCGAGAGGCGAAGGGCCGCCACCCGGTCCTCGGCGCTCAGGTAGGTGTTGCGGCTGCTCATGGCCAGCCCGTCGGCTTCTCGCACGATCGCACCGCGCACGATCTCGGTGGGGAAGGCCAGATCCCGGGCCATCCGGCTGAGGACGCGCCACTGCTGGAAGTCCTTCTGGCCGAAGTAGGCCCGCTCGGGATTTACCAGATTCAGCAGCTTGGCCACGACCGTGGCGACGCCCGCGAAGTGGCCCGGACGCAAGGCCCCGCAGAGCACCCCGGTCAGCTCGGGCGCAACCGAGACCTCGGTGGCGAAGCCCGGCGGGTACATCTCCGCGACCGAGGGCGCGAAGAGCACGTCCACCCCGACCGCCTCGCACATGGCGCGATCCCGCGCGAAATCGCGCGGGTAGCGCGCGAGGTCCTCCCGGGGACCGAACTGCTTGGGGTTGACGAAGATCGAGGCGACCACGACCCCGCACTCGCGCCGGGCCTGGCGCATGAGGCTCATGTGGCCCTCGTGGAGAAAGCCCATGGTGGGAACGAAGCCGATGCCTCCTGCCGGGGCGCGAAGCGCCGCGCGCAACGCCGCGCCGGTTTCGACGATAAGCAAGCCGCAAGTCCTTTCAGTCAGAGCAAAGCCGCGTCAATTCTATCACCCCCGCCGCCAGGCGACCATAAGAGCCGGCTGGCGGGGGTGATGCCACCGCCAAACCCTTTCGCCGCCCCGGCCATTCGCGGCAGCGATCGCCCCTCGTAGGATCGGCCCTGTGCGAGGGGTCGGTGGTGCGTGGTAAGCCGGCCAAGCAAAGCATCTGAGGAGCGACGCGTGCGATGAGCGTGAGTGACTTCGATCTGCTGGGGTGCCCGGTGAGCGACTACGCCACCGGCAAGCTGCTCGGCCGCGTCAAGTGCGTGGTGCGCGAGGCCCCGAGCGCGGGCATCGCGAGGATCGCGCTCGAGTGCGCGAGCGAGGCCCAGGGCGCCGCGTGGGAGGAGCCGCTCGACGTGACGCTCCACCACGAGCCGCGCTCGCAGCACGACTACATGGTCGGGCAGTACGCGACGGTCAACCTCGCCGACGGTGACGGCCGCCCCATCGTCCAGGCGGGCGGCCTGATCACCCCGCAGGTGCTGGATCGCGCCCGCCGGGCGGGGCTGCTGCACCGCCTCGGCGCGACCTTCGCCAAGGATTAGGCCTTCTTGCCCAGGATGCTGTGGCGGAAGCCGTAGGAGAAGTAGCAGACCAGGCCGATGGTGAGCCAGATGCCGAAGCGGGTCCAGGTCTCGTGCGGCAGCTTGATCATCATGTAGCCGCACGACAGCACCGCCCCCACGGCGATTACCGGCAGCATGGGCGCGCGGAAGCCGCGCTTCCACTCGGGGTGCTTGACGCGCAGCACCCAGACCCCGATCGCCGCCATGATGAAGGCGAAGAGGGTCCCGATGTTGGCGAGCTCCGCCACCATCGAGATGGGGGTGAAGGCCGCCAGGGTCGCGATCGCCACCCCGGTCAGGATGGTGGTGACGTAGGGGGTGCCGAAGCGGGGGTGGACCTTGGCGAAGACCTTGGGAAGCAGGCCGTCGCGGGCCATGGCGAAGAAGATGCGGGGCTGCCCCATCATCAGCACGACCAGCACCGAGGTGATGCCCGTGACCGCCCCCACCGAGAGGAGGGCGGCCGCCCAGCCCTTGTTGACGTACTCGAGGGCGAAGGCCAGAGGCGCCGGGTCGTTGAGCAGCTTGGGGTAGAGCGACTGCGGAATGACGCCGGTGAAGATGGCGGCGATGACGATGTAGAACACGGTGCAGACGCCGAGCGAGGCGATCAGGCCGATCGGCAGGTCTCTCTGGGGGTTCTTGACCTCCTCGGAGACCGTCGAGATGGCGTCGAAGCCGATGTAGGCGAAGAAGATGGTCGCCGCCCCGGTCATGACCCCGTTGAAGCCCTTGGGCATGAAGGGGGTCCAGTTGCCCGGGTTGACGTGGCCGAGCATCAGGGCGATGAACAGCAACAGCACCAGCACCTTGAGGAAGACGAAGAAGGTGCTGACGTTGGCGCTCTCCTTGATCCCGCGGATCAAGAGCGCCATGACCGCCAGGGCGATCACGAAGGCCGGCACGTTCATCAGGGCTCCCGGGACCACGCCCGGGGCGTTGACGAAGGCCGCCGGCAGCTCGAGGCCGACGTTGTGGAGGATCTTGACGAAGTACCCTGACCACCCGATGGCGACCGCGCTGGAGGCCACCACGTACTCGAGGATCAAGGCCCAGCCGATGAGCCAGCCGAAGATCTCGCCGAACGCCGAGTAGGCGTAGGTGTAGGCGCTGCCAGAGGCCGGGATCATCGAGGCGAGCTCGGCGTAGGCGAGGGCCGCGAAGGCGCAGGCGATGCCCGCGATGATGAACGAGAGGATGATGCCGGGGCCGGCCCAGCGGGCCGCCGCGGTGCCGGTGATGACGAAGATGCCGGTCCCGATGATCGCCCCGATGCCGAGGGCGGTCAAATCGAGGGCGCCGAGCACCCGCTTGAGGCCGGAGTCGTGGAACTGGCCGACGGGCTTACGAACGAGTAACCGCCTCAGGATGGAGGGGGGGAGGCGGTCTTCGGTGTGGGTCACGCTCAATCACTTCTCCTCGTCGACGAGACGTTGGCGCCCCACGTGGACGCCGGCGGTCCAGGCTATCACAAGAGCGCCCGCGGCGCGAGATTCCTGCCACTATAGCAAAGCGATCGAAATCGCATCAAGACGTTCGAGCGGGATCAGGGCAAACCGATGCGAAAAGGATGGCCATCCCGCCGATGCCGCGACACCACCGCCCCCCTAGAATCGAAGCAAGCGAGACTTGACAGGGGGTGCGCCATGCCGCGAACCATCCACCTCACGCCCGGGCGCCGGAGGCTCAACGCCGTTCTGGCGCGCGCGGCCCTGGCCGGCGCCCTCTGCGGCGCGCTCGCCCCGGCCGCCACGGCCGCCCAGGCGAGCGGGTGGATCGAGCCGCCGCCGGTGGTCGCCTTCAGCGCCCTCGCGCGCGCCCAGAGCGACCTGGACATCCTCCAGGCCGCCATCGAGGCCTACCGAGGCCAGCACTTCTTCCGGTACCCCGAGGCCTCGACCCTCGTCGAGCTGGTGCGGCTGCTGGATGCGCGGCGGCTGCTGCCCCCGGGCTTTTCCCCCACCCTCGAACTGAGCGAGTTCCGGGCGGATCGCAAGGGCTACAGGATCAGCGCCCGGGTGGACGCCGAGGTCCTCACCATCCAGACCCCCGAGCGCTTCGACCCCTTCTGGTCGTTTCTCTGGTGACTAGAGCAGGCTGGTGATGCGGGCGCGCAGCTTGCGCATGCACTCCTGGCCCTGGTCGAAGCCGACCATGCGCGAGATGGCCATGCCCAGGCGATCCGAGAGGTCGACCATCTGGCCGAAGGTCACGTCCTCGAGGTCGGCGAGGCCCATCTCCCGGCAGGCCGAATCGACCAGGTTGTTGGCGACCTCGTAGCCCACGTACTCCATGACGATCAAGGAGAAGGAGTCGAAGCGGGTCCGCTGGATGGGAGCCGAGGCCAGGTCGGGGCCGTGGTCGGCGCTGTGGGCGACGGCCGCCCCCGTGTAGAGCAGGCTCTTGAGGGCGCCGCAGGTCTCCATCTCGCCGAGGCGCGACTCCGCGAAGAACTGGGCGAGCGTGAAGGAGCGCGGCAGCTTGCGCATCCAGTGGGGGATCCACTCGGGAGGGTCCTGGCGGTCCCACGTGAAGGCGTCCAGGGCGTCCTGGGTGTAGGAGACCGCGGTGGTCAGATCCGCGATGAGCCCCTTGTAGTGGTGGCACTCGTCCATGCGGCGCATGCCCTCGAGCAGGACCCAGTCCACCTGGCGCGAGATGTTGTGCTCGGGGATCTCGTCGGGGGCGCACTCGACGACCTTGAAGGTGCCGACCTTCCACCAGCAGATGATCCGGAACATGGCGTCCTCGCCGCGCAGGGCGTTGACCGCCGCGTACTTGAGGTTGCCGCCGACGAAGTACATCTCGGCGGCCTGGCCGATCTCGACCCGCGACAGCTCGAGCTTCGCCGTCTTCTGCTCCAGCTTGATGAGCTGCACCAGGTTGGGGAAGCTGATAGAGGCGATATTGCCTTCCAGCAACGTGAGGTTCGCCAAGAGTCGTTCCCTTTCCGCATCTGTTCAGAGGTGAGCCGCCCCATTATACCTCAAGAGCGACCGTCACTCGCCGGCGACCGCCTGCCGCCTGCGCCCACGGAGGGCCGCGACGAAGGGCACCCGCAGCGCGACCAACAGCCCCACGTAGCTCGCCAGGCCGAGCACCCCCAGGAGGGCCAGCTGCAAGAGCGCCCCCAGCTGGCCCTCGCCGGGCAGCACGACGCGCGCGATCGCCGTGACGGAAGTGGCCACGATCGCCGAGGCCAGGGCCTTGAGGGCGGTCGGGACGCTGGGCGAGAGGCCCAGCCGGCCGAGATCCTTGCGCAAGAGGCCGCCCAGGATCAGCATGTTCAGGACGGTCACGAGGGTCGTGGAGAGGGCGAGCCCCTTGATGCCGAAGCGGACGAAGTAGGAGTTCAGCAGGAAGTTGGTGCCGATGGAGACGAGGGTCACCATGAGCGGGACGCGGCTCTTGTTCTGGGCGTAGAACACCCGGGTGAACAGGTCGCGCGTGGCGTAGGCCACGATCGACAGGGCCACGATCGACAGCACGGTCGCGGTGGCGGCCGTGTCCCGGGCGCTGAACGCCCCGCGCTCGAAGGCCAGCCGCACCGCGCTCTCGCCCAGCACGACGAGCAGGCCCGTCATGGGAAGGGTCGTCAGCACGATGGTCTGGAGGCCCTTGTTGAGCCAGCCGTGCAGGCTCGCGCGATCGCCCGAAGCCGCCGCCTCGGTCAGCTTGGGGAACATGGGCACCAGCAGGGCCGTGAGCATGATCCCGAGCGGCAGCTGGATGAGCAGGTTGGAGTAGTTGAAGACGCTGATGGCCCCCGAGCCGACCTTCGAGCAGAAGGCCGTGCCGATGGCCACGTTGATCGAGCCCACCGAGCTCGAGAGGGCCGCAGGCAGGAGCATGCGCAGCATGTCGACGAAGGCCGGGTGGGTCAGCGGCGCCGGGCGCAGGGGCGCGCCCTCGGCGATCTCGCGCCAGTCGCGCACGACGGGCCACGCCTGCAAGAGGAGCTGGCCGACGGCCCCGGCGAGAGTCCCCCATGCGATCGCGAGCGGCGAGGAGGTCGCGAACACCAGCGCGATCACCGCCAGGCTCGAGACCATGGGCGAGAGGCTCGCGTTGGCGAACTTGCCGCGGACGTTGCTGACCCCGCACAGGGCGCCCACCAGGCCGCCGATCACGATCAGCGGGGCCATGATCCGCAGCTGGGTGACGGCCAGGGCGTGGGCCTCGCTCGACAGGCTCGGCCCGGTGACGGCGATGACCCAGGGCGCAAGGGCGAAGACCACCGCGGCGAAGAGCCCCGTCAAGGCCGCCGTGCCGAGGAGGATGGTGAGCAGCACCCCCGGGATCTCCTCGCGCTCGCCCCGGGTCTCGAGGCGGGTCACCGCCCCCATGGTCGCAAGGTGGAAGGGACCGTTGAGGCCGCCCAGCATGATGAGGAAGAGAGCGGGCAGGATGTAGGCGACGGTGTTGGCGTCCTTGACCATCCCCGCCCCGTAGGCGCCGGCGACCACGCTCTCGCGAAGGAAGCCCGCCCCCTTGCTCACGAGGAGCAGGGCGGCCATCACGCCGCTGGCGCGGGCGAGCTTAGAGGCCACGACGCCCCTCGAGGTCGGCGAGGATCCACTCCACCGCCGAGAGCAGGGTGGGCGCCACGAAATCGGGCTCGACCTTCCACTGGTACTCGCCCGAAAGCACCCGCTCGCCGTAGCCCGAGGTCAAGAGCACCGTTCGGCAGCCCGCGTTCTGGCCGAGCTCGACGTCGGTGGCCTTGTCTCCCACCACGTAGGAGATCGCGCGGTCGACGTCGTGCTTGGCGCAGGCCTCGTCGACCATCTGGGTCTCGGGCTTGCGGCACTTGCAGACCCGGGTGTAGCGGAGATCGGTGCCGTCCGGCAGGTGCGGGCAGTAGTAGATGTCGTCGAGGAAGGCCCCCTCCTCGAGCAGGAGGTCCGTCAGGCGCTGGTGGAGGACGTGGATGTGGCTCTCGGGGTAGTAGCCGCGGGCGGGCCCCGACTGGTTGGTGGTCAGGATCGCGAGCACGCCGGCCTCGTTGAGGCGGCGGACGGCCTCGCCGGCCCCGGGGATGAGGTTGAGGTTGTGGGCCTCGTGGATGTAGCCGACTTCTTCGTTGATCGTGCCGTCACGATCGAGGAACACCGCAGCGCGCTTCACCTTGGGGCCGCTCCTTTGCACTTGAGGTCGCATGGACTCTGACGTTGGCGGGACAGACTCCCATTATAGCCCAGGCGTGGCGGGCGCGGCGAGGTGGGGCGCTCTCCCGGCGCCGAACGCATGCTAGACTGTCTGATCCCCCTTCGTTCCCGCTTCGCCCCCCCATCCACGGAGGCCCCATGCGCACCGACCGGATCCTCGCCTTCTTCCTGATCGCAGCATGCCTGCTTGCGGCCGTCGCCGGCTGGTGGCGCGCCCCGCGCGAGCGGATCGGCACCGGCCTGGTGATGGACGGCGCCGGCGGCGCCCAGGTCGCCATCATCGACGTGTACGGCACGATCGCGGACGGAGCGCCGGACGACGGGCTGTTCGGCAGCCGCGGCGCCTCGGCCACCCGCCTGATCAAGGCGATCCGCGCCGCCGAGAAGGACAAGGTCAAGGCCATCCTGCTGCGGGTCAACTCGCCCGGCGGCACGGCCGCGGCCTCCCAGATGGTGTACGAGGAGCTGATGCGCCTGCGCAAGAAGGGCACCATCAAGATCGTCACCGGCATGGGGGACGTTGCGGCCTCGGGCGGCTACTACATCGCCGCGGCCTCGGACCACATCGTGGCCAACCCCGCCACCACCACGGGCTCGATCGGGGTGATCCTGCACATCCAGAACCTCCAGAAGCTCTTCGACAAGATCGGCATCGGCGAGACCACCATCCAGAGCGGCCCGCGCAAGGACATCCTCTCGCCCTTCCGGGCGATGCGCCCCGACGAGCGCGCGCTCCTGCAGGCCCTGGTCAACGACACCTACCAGCAGTTCCTCGACGCGGTGAGCGCCGGGCGCAAGCTGCCCATCGAGAAGCTCAAGCCCCTCGCCGACGGCCGGGTGTTCACCGGCAACCAGGCCTCCAGGGTCGGGCTGGTGGACAGCCTGGGCAACTACCAGGACGCCCTCACGAAGGCCGCGAGCCTCTCGGGCATCAAGGGCGAGCCCAGGACCCGCAACTACACGAGCGGCACCCTCTTCGAGGACGTCTTCCCCAGGTTCGAGAGCAAGCTTCCCGGCTGGGCGGCGGGCCTCATCGCCCCCGACCCCAAGGCCAGCTGGAACAAGATCCCCCTCACCCTGATGGAGTAGGGCCATGCTCGAATCGGTCTACCAGACGATCTTCCGCCCCCGCTCGCCGCTGCTCCCGCTCTCGGGCGCGGGCGCGTGGGCGCTGTTCCTCATCATCAGCGTCTTCGAGGCGCTCGGTATCGCGGGTGACGTCGGCGCGCGGGGCACGGGCGCGGTCTTCCTGACGCTCGGTCTCTTCGCAATCAACGTGCTGGGCTGGTTCTGGCTGTCGTCGGCCGCGTCCCTGCTCGCCGAGCTGATGGGCGGGGAGGGCAGCGGCGAGCGCACCATGCGGACGCTCGCGGCCGCCCTGGCCCCGGCGATCCTGAGCGCCCCGCTGCATGCGATCGCGCCGCGCTTCGATCGCCTCTCGGCGCTCTTGTCCTTCGCCCTCGCGCTGTGGGTGGTCGTGAACCTGGTGCGGGCCATCGCCCAGGCGCACGGCTTCGGCAGGAGCCGCGCCGCCCTGTGCCTCGTCGGCGCGACGGGCATGGCCGCGCTCGGGCTCGGCGCCCTCGTGGGGATGCCGATCGTGGCGATCGCCCTGCTCATCGGCCCTTGAGGCCCCGACCTCACGACCGATCATGCAGCGGACTCCCCGCCCCCGGGTGGGGCGGGGTCAGGGGCGGGGGAATCTCAACCGTTGCGAGTCTCAGTTCCCCAGGGAGCGGTACGCCTGGAGCGTGTTGCGCAGCAGCACCGCGATGGTCATGGGCCCCACCCCGCCGGGCACCGGCGTCAGGTAAGCCGCCACCTCCTGGACCCCCTCGAAGTCCACGTCGCCCACCAGGCGACCGTCCGAGAGGCGGTTGATCCCCACGTCGATCACGACGGCCCCGGGCTTGATCATCTCGGCGGTGATGAACCGGGGCCGCCCCACTGCCGCCACCACCACGTCGGCGCGGCGCAGGACCGCGGCAAGGTCCCGCGTGCGGCTGTGGCAGAGGGTCACGGTGGCGTCGGCGTTGGTGAAGAGGGTCGCGACCGGCCGCCCCACGATGGTCGAGCGGCCGACGACCGCGACCTCAAGGCCGGCGATCGCGATCCCCTCGCGCCGCAAGAGCTCGATCACCCCCGCCGCAGTGGCGGGCACCATGGTCGGCGCCCCCTGGACGAGGCGGCCGGCGTTGTAGGGGTGGAAGCCGTCCACGTCCTTCAGGGGATCGATGGCCTCGAGGATCCGGCGCTCGTCGATCGCCTTGGGCAAGGGCAGCTGCACCAGGATGCCGTGGACCGCCGGGTCCGCGTTGAGGCGCGCGATCTCCGCGAGCAGCGTCGCCTCGGTGGTCTCGGCCGGCAAGACCACGCTGTGGCTGGCGATGCCGACGCGATCGCAGGCGCGGCCCTTGTTGCGGACATAGACGGCCGAGGCGGGGTCCTCCCCCACCACCACCACCGCGAGGCATGGCTTGAGGCCGCGATTGGCGTCGATGGCTTCGACCGCCTCGCGGACCTCGGCCTCGATGGCCGTCGCGATGCCCTTCCCGTCGATGATGCGTGCGCGCTGAGTCATGGGTTCCCCTTGCATGTTGCTTTCCGGCCCCGGGGGGCGAAACGAAGCTAGTAGCCCTTCGGCCGCTTGGCCGACATCTTGGCCATGAAGCGCTCCGCCTCGACGATGAAGCGCTCGTGGGTGCCCTCGGCGATCTTCTCGCGCTCGTCGTAGGCGGCCACCTTGAACTCGAGGCGGCGGCCGGACACCTTCACGAGCACCGCCTCGGCCTGGACGTTGTGGCCGATGGGCGTCGCCGCCAGGTGGCGCAGGGAGATCCCCGTGCCGACGGTGGTCATGCCGGGGGGCAGGTACGAGGAGACCGCGTTGGCCGCCGCCTGCTCGACCAGGCTCACGACCGCGGGCGTCGCCAGGACCGGGAGCGCCCCCGAGCCCATGGCCACCGCCGTGTTGCCGGCGCTCACCACGCTCGGTGCGTGGCCCAGGGCCCCCACCAGATGATCGAGTTCTACCATCTCTTGCGATTGCCTCTTGCTGCTCGGGTGCAGGTGCCGACGTGCCGGGATGGCCGGAGCACAAGCTCGCTTTGCGCTTTGAATTGTACCATGGGGCCGATCGAGGGACAGGATCCGGCCTCAAGATGATGCGACGGATCCGTGTTAACATGAGCTCGCTTTTCCGCCGGCACCGGTCACCGCGAAACGTGAGGAGTACGCCCGATGGACAACGTCTACCTGAACCGCGACGATTCGCCGCTCAGCTCCAGCGACTGGGAGCGCATCGACAACACCGTCGTCGAGGTGGCGCGGCGCCAGCTCGTCGGTCGTCGCTTCCTTCACGTCTTCGGCCCCCTGGGCGCGGGCGTCCAGGACGTCGACTACGACCTGTTCACGGGCACGGGCCAGGCGCAGGTGGCCGTCTTCGGGGAGACCGAGACCAGCATGGTCCGGGCCAAGCGCCGCGTCCACGAGAACATCCCCATCGTCTACAAGGACTTCATGCTCTACTGGCGCGACCTCGAGACCTCGCGGCAGCTCAACAGCCCCCTGGACGTCAGCGCCGCGGCCGCGGCCGCCTCGATCGTCGCCCAGAAGGAGGACTACCTGATCTTCAACGGCGACGCGGAGTGCGGCTACGAGGGCCTGGTCAACGCCTCGGGCCGCAACGCCATCCCGGCGCGAGACTGGGGCGAGGCGGGCACCGGCTTCCAGGACGTGGTCGACGCCCGGGCCAAGCTGCTCGAGGCCGGCTTCAGCGGCCCCTACGCCGTCATCGTCAACCCCGTCTGGTACTCCCAGCTGCACCGGGTCTACGCCAACTCGGGCGTGCTCGAGATCAACCACATCCGCGAGCTGGCGACCGGCGGCGTGTTCCAGACGCCCGCCCTCAAGGAGGGGCAGGGCCTCATCATCTCGACCGGCATCCAGAACTTCGACCTGGCGGTCGGCCAGGACCTCGTGACCGCCTACCTTGGCGTCGAGAGGATGAACTACCCCTTCCGTGTCTTCGAGAGCATGGTGCTGCGCCTCAAGCGCCCCGGTGCCATCTGCACCTTCGAGACCGGGGCAAGGGCGTAACCCATGGCCGGAGTCCGCGATCTGGCCGTCATCCGGCTCGCGCTGGTGCGCGAGCTGGAGACCATCAACCACTACCAGGAGCTCCACGACCAGGCGAGTGATCCGGCGGTCAGGACCCTCATGCTCCACCTCATGGAAGAGGAGAAGGAGCACGTGGCCGAGCTGACCGCCCTCTTGCGCGCCCTGGACGCCGAGCAGGACCGGTACTTTCGCGAGGGGCACGGCGCCGCACTAGGCACCGGCGACGTGGGCGCGCTGGCCCACAAGCCCGCGCCGCAGTCCCTGCGTACCGGCCTCACCGTCGGCAGCCTGCTCGGCCAGCCGATCGCCTGACAGGCTTCTACCTCGAACGAAGGGGGCCCGGCGCGCGCCGGGCCCCCTTCGTCGTGAAAAAGGCGCTATGCGTCGCGGCCCTTGCCGGCGAAGTTCATGAAGCCCTGCAAGAGGTCGATGGGCAGCGGGAAGATGATGGTCGAGTTCTTCTCGGCCGAGATCTCGGTGAGGGTCTGCAGGTAGCGCAGCTGGAGGCTGGTGGGCTCGCTGGCGATGATCTTGGCGGCCTCGGCGAGGGTCTGGGAGGCCTGCAGCTCGCCCTCGGCGTGGATGATCTTGGCGCGCTTCTCGCGCTCGGCCTCGGCCTGGCGGGCCATGGCGCGCTGCATGGACTGGGGCAGCTCGACATCCTTGATCTCGACGGCGCTGACCTTGATGCCCCAGGGCTCGGTGCCGTCGTCGATGATCTGCTGGAGGCGCAGGTTGATCTTCTCGCGCTCGGCCAACAGCTCGTCCAGGGCGAACTGGCCGAGCACGTTCCTGAGCGTCGTCTGGGCGATCTGGAGGGTGGCGGTGCCGAAGTCGAAGATCTTGGTGACCGCGTCGGTCGGGGTCATGACCCGGAAGTAGACCACCGCGCCGACCTTGATGGTCACGTTGTCGCGGGTGATGACCTCCTGGGTGGGCAGATCGAGGGTCAGGGTGCGCAGGTCCACCTTGACCATGCGATCGAGCAGGGGGATGAGGAGGATCAGGCCCGGGCCCTTGGCGCCGACCAGGCGCCCGAGGCGGAAGACGACGCCCCGCTCGTACTCCTGGACGACCTTGATGGCCGAGGAGAGGATGACGACGGCCAGGACGACCAGAAAGCCGAAGCTCGAGAAGAGGTTAATCATTTGACGGAGCCTCCTGCGGCAGTGATGCTGGGTTGACGGAGGTGGGGACGACGAAAAGGGTCAGGTGCTCGACGCGCCGGATCTCGACCGCGGCGCCGACCGGCACCGGGCCCTCGAGCGAGACCGCGCGCCACAGCTCGCCGTTGACGAAGACCTGGCCCTCGGGTTCAAGCGGCGTGCGGACCCGGGCGATCGCGCCCACCATGCCGGCCTTGCCGGTGGTGACCCTGCGGCGCTGGGCCCTGACGGCCATGGTGACCAGGGCTGCGATCGCGCAGCCGCTCAGCAGAGCGATCCCGGCGATCGCGCCGCGCGAGACCTCGAAGCCCGGCGTCCCCGGGCTCACGAGCATCAGCGCCCCGAGCACCAGCGAGACGACCCCGCCGACGGCCAGCGCCCCGAAGCTGGGCACGAACAGCTCGGCGACGAAGAGCAGGAAGGCGAAGGCGATGAGGGCCACCCCCGCCGCGTTGATGGGCAGGGTGCCCAGGGCGTAGAAGGCCAAGAGCAGGCAGATCCCGCCGATCACGCCGGGCAGGATGAGGCCCGGGTTCGACAGCTCGAGGAAGAGGCCCAGCATCCCCAGGTTCAAGAACAACAGGGCGATGGTCGGGTCGCTGATGGCCTGCAAGAAGCGCTCGAGCGGCCCCATCTCGAGCGCCACCACCTGGGCCTGCCGGGTGTGGAGCGCGACAAACTGGCCGCCGACCTTGACCGTGCGGCCGTCGATGCGATCGAGCAGAGCCGGCACGTCGGGGGCGACCAGGTCCACCACGCGCTCTTTGACGGCCTCGCTGGACTCCAGGCTGACGGCCTGGCGCACCGCCTTCTCGGCCCAATCGGCGTTGCGGCCCCGGGACCTGGCGATGCCCCGGATGTAGGCCGCCGCGTCGTTGGTGACCTTGGCCTTCATGGTGCCCTTGATCTCCTCGCCGCCGGAAGCGACCGGCGAGGCGGCCCCGATGGCCGTGTTGGGGGCCATGGCCGCCACGTGGGCCGCCATGGTGATGAACACCCCCGCCGAGGCGGCGCGGCCTCCCTGGGGGCTGACGTAGACGATGACGGGGCGGCGCGAGGCCTCGATGGCCTGCACGATGTCGCGCATGGCCGAGTCGAGCCCGCCCGGGGTGTCGAGGCGAATGAGCGCGGCCGAATCACCCGCCTTGCCGGCCTCGGCGAGGCCGCGCGCGACGTAGGTCGCGATCGCCGGGGTGATGGCGCCCTTGACCTCGAGCACGCGCACGCGCTCGCCGGCAGCCCGGGCCGAGAGGCCCGAAAGGGCGCTCAGGCAAAAGAAGAGCGCGATCAGCCAGCGAACGCAGACGCGCAAGGCGAGAGGGCCCTAGCGCACGGGGTGCGCGTCGGAGGACTCGCCCCCCTGAGCCGCCTGGGCGACGCGCTTGGCCTCGCGGGACTCGAGGAAGAAGAGCAGGAGCAGGATGGCCACGCCCGTGTCGATGGCGACGTCGGCGATGTTGAAGATGGGGAAGAAGTTGCGGCCCTGCCACTGGGCGTCGAACATGTCGACCACGTAGCCCAGGCGCACCCGGTCGAGGAAGTTGCCGAAGGTACCGCCCAGCAGCAGGCCCAGGCTCAGGACGTGGCCGAGAGTGACTTCCTTTTGGCGGTGGATGTAGACCATGATGGCGACCGAGACCGAGCCCGCCACCAGCGCCAGGGCCCAGACCTGGCCCGAGAAGGCGCTGAAGGCCGCCCCGATGTTGCGGACGTAGGTGAGGGCGAAGAGGTCCTTGATGAGCGGGATGGACTGGTAGAGGCCCATGTGGTCCACCACCCAGAGCTTGACCCACTGATCGAGCAGGAAGACCGCGAGGGCCAGGAAGTAAAAGGCGAGACACGCGAACGACTTCTTCGTCACCGATGGGGCTCCTCTGGGCATCGCACCCATAGACAGCGGAACGAGCCGCGGCGCTAGACCCCCCCAGTATACCGAAGCCCTCAGGGGGCGACAAGCAAGGTCTAGAAAGCCAAATACATCCCCCAGACTCCGTCCGCAGTGAGCTTGCGCGCGACCCCCAGCCGGAAGATCACCACCTGGCGCCCCATGAAGGCCGTCTTGACGCGCAGCTCGGCGCCCGTGGTGGCGTGCGGGTTGAAGGCGGCCTCCTGCCGGGTCCAGGCGTCGCCCGCCTCGACGAAGGCGCTGGCGTAGATCTTGTTGAGGTAGAGGGGGCCGAACTGGTGGTCCAGGTGCTGGTGGATGGGGAAGGTGTACTCGAGGCCCGAGTAGGCGAGGCTGTCCCCCGCGAAAGAGCCCACGTTGTAGCCGCGCAGGGGCGTGATCGGCCCGCCGCCCATCACCCCTCCGAGGAAGAGGGGCATGGCCTCGCCCGCGTTGAGCATGACCCGCCAGTTCCAGGCCAGGTTGTGGCGCCACTCGGGGAAGACCGGGAAGTAGCGCGAGGCGCCCGCCGCGACCTGGGAGAAGTTGAAGTCCGAGCCGAAGGCGCGATCCGAGAGGGTGTAGCTCGCGCCCACCTGGTAGCCGTCCGAAGGGTTGAGATCGGAATCCAGCGTGCCCTTGACCCGCTGGTCGGCCCAGGCCAGGCTCAGGGTCTGCACCCGCCCCTCGCGCAGGCCCAGCCCCGTCCCGCCGCGCGGCGGATCGAGCACCGAGAGGTGCGCGAGCCCCACGGCCGCCGTCAGCGCCTGGGAGGCGCCCAGCTGGGTCTGGCCGAACAGGCTCACCCCGCGCTCGCGCGACCAGTACAGCGAGTCGGAGAGGTGCGCCGGGTCGATGACCGAGGCCATGCCCACGGTGGGGGTGTCGTAGAGGGTCGCCCCCCAGGTCCCGGCGCTCATCCGGTTCAGGTACTGGGCCGAGTAGCTGAAGCGCTGGCTCATGATCCCCATCCGCACGTCCATGCCCAGCTGTTGCTTGTTGAGGATGTCGCTGTACAGGGCGAGCACCCCGAGCTGGCTGCCTCGCTCGTCGGAGGCGAGCTGCGGCATGATGAGGTCGCTGGTCATGGTCGGCTCGTAGGCCCGCATGCTCCACGCCTCGGGCAGCTGACGGCCGAGGGTGGGGGTCTGGACCTGGGTGCTCGCGACCTTCACCCCCGACGGCAGGTCCCTGGGGACCTGGTAGGCGAGGGCCTCCCCGGCGTTGGGTGCCCAGGCCCGCACCTCGGATCCCACCGCCCGGTAGGCGACGTAGTAGAGCTTGCCGTCCGGGCCGAAGCAAGGATGGGTCGCCCCGGTGTAGACCTTCGTGAGCTGCTTCAGCTCGCGCCTGCCAGTCATGGTCAGGCGGTACAGGTTGTGCATCCCGTCTCGATCGCTCGAGAAGACCAGGCTCTTGCCGTCGGGGGCCCACGCCGGGTCGCGATCGCTCGTTTGCGCGCCGCCCTCGGTCAGGGCGCGGACGTGGCCCGATTCGGGGTCGATCGTCGCGATCTTGCCGCCCTCGCCCGTGGCGTAGATCGAGGCCGCCAGCCGATCCCCCTTCGGCGACCAGGCCAGGCATGCCGGGTGGCGATCGCCCAGGCCCTCGGCGGGGACGAACTGGCGCCGGTCCGACTTGACGTCGTGGAGCACCAGGCGGGTCTTGCCGTCGCGGGTCGTCACGTAGGCGATCCAGGAGGTGCCGGGGCGCCACGCCGGATCGGAGGCGTTGGCGTCGTCGGTGAGCTGGCGGGTCTGACGGGTGTCGAGGTCGTGCAGGTAGAGCTCGAAGGTGGGCTCCCCGTCGGCGTTGGCCGATACCGCCGAGACGACCAGCTGCTTGCCGTCCGGGCTCCAGCAGAAGCCCGAGACCCGGCCCTTGCCCACGGGGACCTCGCGGGGGTTGCGCCCGTCGGCGTCCGCCAACGTGAGGGTCAAGAAGCCCATGACGTGGCCCCGCAGGTAGAGGTAGCCGTCCTGGTTGCGGCTCGACAGGTACGCGAGGCGCTTGCCGTCGGGGCTCAGGCGCGGCTGGACGTTGACCTCGCTCCTCGCCGGGGCCACCAGCGCCAGCGAGCCGCTCACCTGCTCCGAGATGCCCTCGGTCTGCTTGGCGTAGTGCTGCTTGAGGTCGTCCTTCCAGGCGGCCTGCAAAGCGGAAAAGGACTGGCCCGTGACCTTCTCAAGGGCCCGGGCGAAGGTCGACTCCTCGCCCCGGCGCAGGACCCGGAACAGCTCGGCGATCTTGTCCTTGCCGTGGGTGTCGAAGATGAAGCGGGTCAGCGAGTAGCCCTCGTTGTAGCCGGCGGCCCCCGCCACCACGCCCAGAAGCGGGAAGTTCTCGCGCTCGGTGGAGGTGAGCAGGCTGTCCTTGAGGGTGTTCAGGCGCAGCATGCGATCGTTGGTCGCGTACCAGTACTCGGCCTCGTACTGGGCGATGCCCTCGAGGAACCAGGTCGGCATGGTGCCGAGGTTGTTGAGGCGCGAGATGGGCAGGTCGCTCTGGAGCGCGAGGAAGGAGACGACGTGGGCCAGCTCGTGGGTCACGAAGCGCTCGGTGCCTATCACCGAGGAGGCAGCAAGCAAGGGATCGAGCTGGATCCGGGTCTTCACGGGCTCGGCCGAGCCGTTGAAGAAGTTGTCCCGGCTCACGACGATGGGGATCTTCTCGCAGACCTCCACCCCGAAGTCCTTCGAGAGGCGCGGCAGCGCCTCCTCGGCGGCTTCGGCCATGCGGCGGGCCGTGAGCTCCTCGCCCTGGTAGTAGTGCACCGAGAAGTGCGGCGTCTCGAGCACCGTCCAGTTGCGCCCCGGATGGTTGGGGCTCGCCCCCCAGGCCGCACGCGGAAGAAGACAGACCGATGCGGCAACGGCCAACGCCACCAGGCGATGATTCACCAGCGACCTCCTGAATCAAGATAGCGAGGGGCCTTTAGGCAGTCAAAAGGGGCAAGCACTGCATACCCATTGTGTTTGAGGCGTAACGGCGATGTTATGTAAACTTGATTGAACGTTCGGTTCCTTTCGCGCTCGTTTGAAGATCGTTAAACTCCCCTGAAGGGGTGGTATAACCCTGAGAGCCAGGTTGACCGCATCCTCGATCCCGCACGGGACAAGCACCTCGAAGGAGATCCCCCCTCCATGTCCGCCAAGATTCTGGTCGTCGACGACGAGCCCTCGATCGTGAAGTCGATCCAGTACTCCCTCGAGAAGGAGGGGTACCAGGTCACGACGGCGACCGACGGCCAGGCCGCGGTCGAGGCTGCCCGCCGCGAGAAGCCCAACCTGGTCATCCTGGACGTGATGCTGCCGAGCCTCGACGGCTACGAAGTCTGCCGCCAGATCCGCGCCGAGATGCCGATCCCCATCATCATGCTCACCGCCAAGGGCGAAGAGATCGACAAGGTCGTGGGCCTCGAGATCGGCGCCGACGAGTACGTCACCAAGCCCTTCAGCCTCCGCGAGCTGCTGGCCCGCGTCAAGGCGCTCCTGCGCCTGGTGTCGCGCTACTCGGAAGCCAAGCAGGTGCAGCCCGATCGCATCGAGATCGGCGATCTGGTCATCGACCTGACCCGCCACGAGGTCACCCTGGGGCCCAAGGTCCTGAACCTCACCCTCAAGGAGTACGAGCTCCTCAAGCTGATGGCGCTGAACGCCAACAAGGTCCTCTCGCGCGAGTTCCTCATCGAGCAGGTGTGGGGCTACGACTTCACCGGCGAGGGCCGCACGGTGGACGTGCACGTCCACTGGCTGCGCGAGAAGATCGAGAAGGATCCCAACAACCCCATGCGCATCCAGACGGTGCGCGGGGTGGGCTACCGCTTCGAGCGCCGCGTCCGGGCCGGTGAGGCCAAGTAGGAACTTCCACAACCCCCTCTCGCGGCTGTCCCTGGCGGGGCAGCCGCCTTTGATCGTGACGGCGGGCGTCACCGTGCTCGCGGGAATGACCTCGGGGCTGGTGCTGGTCTTGCTGGGCTCGCTCGGGGCCCTCTCGCCCGGCGCCTGGCGCCCCGCCCTCATCGCCTGGGCGGGCGGGACGGCGCTCACGGCCACGCTCAGCTACACCATCGGCGGCTCCGTCTGGGGGCCGTACTCGTGGCTCCACCACGCCATCGACATGATCAGCAAGGGGGACTTCAACTTCCCCGCCGAGCCCACCGCCCAGGAGGCCCGTCACCTGACGCGCGGCCTCCACCGCATCGCCGAGGAGCTTCAGCGCTACCGCGGGCTCGAGATCGAGGCCCTGATCCTCGAGAAGAGCGAGCTCGAGGCCGTCATCCACTCCATGACCGAGGGGCTCGTGATCTACGACCTGGGCTTCAAGCCGGTCATGGCCAACCCCGCCCTGCGCCAGCTCGCGCAGTCCGAGGGGGTCGCCGACGAGGCCGCCGCCGCCCGCTTCCTCGATCGCTGGAGCCACCCTGACCAGCTCGCCGTCATCGAGGAGGCCACCC
Source organism: Pantanalinema sp. (assembly GCA_036704125.1). Lineage (NCBI taxonomy): Bacteria > Bacillati > Cyanobacteriota > Cyanophyceae > Leptolyngbyales > Leptolyngbyaceae > Pantanalinema > Pantanalinema sp. The sequence goes on from DATNQI010000069.1 coordinate 82,941, forward strand.
GCCAGGCGCCCGACCGCCCCCGGGTGGACATCGTCGAGCTCGAGCGGCCCAAGCAGTTCCTCAAGCGCTTCTCGAGCCCCCTCTACAACGCCGACGAGCGCCAGATCGGTCACCTGGTCATCTACCACGACATCACCCCCGAGATCGAGGCGGACCGCCTCAAGAGCGAGTTCATCTCCAACGCGAGCCACGAGCTGCGCACGCCCGTGACCTCCCTCAAGGTGCTGGTCGAGAGCCTCCTCGACGGCGCCCAGGAGGAGCCCGCCCTTCGCCAGTCCTTCCTCGAGGACATCCACCACGAGCTCGAGCGCCTCCACGCCCTGGTCAACGACCTGCTGGACCTCGCCGCCCTCGAGGCCAAGAGCGGCCTCAAGCTCCAGCGCATCGACGCGGCCCAGGTGATCGACGAGGCGGTCTCGACGGTCCAGCCCCAGGCCGCCAAGCGCGACATCCGCCTCGAGCTCGCGGTCCCGTACGCGGGGCTCCCCCTTTCGGTCGACCGGGTGCGCCTGCGCCAGATCCTGGTGAACCTCCTGGCCAACGCCATCAAGTTCACCCCCAACGGCGGCAGGGTCACCCTGAGCGCCCTCGACCGGGACGACGACGCCCGCTTCCAGGTCAGCGACACGGGGATCGGCATCCCAGCCAAGGACCTGCCCCACATCTTCGATCGCTTCTTCCGCGTCACCCGCGGGAGATCGCGCCTGCAGGGAGGCAGCGGCCTCGGCCTGACCATCGTCAAGCAGGCCGTCGACGCCCACCAGGGCCAGATCAGCGTCGAGAGCACCGAGGGCCACGGGACGACCATCTCCTTCACCATCCCCAAGGGCCTCGCCCCCGACGCCGAGCCTCGTACCGGACCTTAACGCAAGCTTAGCGCTACTCTTACCGAATCCCGGACGCTCCTTCCGATAACGATCGCAACACGTCGTCCGTCGCGTCAGGAGGTCCGTTATGCGCATTGGTGGTACCGTTTCACCCGCCCCCGTCGTCCGCCGCCAGAGCGTCGCCGCCGGAGGCGGCGAGAGCCCGGCGCAGGCCATGGCCCCCGACACCTTCAAGGCCAGCGGCACCCAGGCTGGGGCCGTGAGCGCCCAGTCCGCCCCCGCGAGCGAGAACAAGGGCCTCGACCTGCAGGCCATGACCGTCCGGGCCCAGAGCTTCCTGAGCAACCTGTGGGACTCCGTCATCGGTCCCTTCTTCAAGGGCCTGCTCGGCATGGTCGGCCTCAACCTCTAAGCGCCTCCAACCCGCCCCCGGCGCCCCTATCAAAAACCCGCTTC
>DATNQI010000070.1 GCA_036704125.1 Pantanalinema sp.
CTTACAAATCCGCCGAACACGCCATTCTACCATCGTTTGCCCTCTTTACGAATCGTTGCGCCGCGATCCGCGCCGGGAGCTATAATCCGTGTACCCCAGAGCGGCAACACCAGTCGCGGCGCCCCGATCGATCCAACTTGCCAGGCGGTTCACAGCGCCAACGATCAGAAGGGAGGGCCTCCATGGACACCCGGGATCACAAGAACCAGCTCAAGTGCGTCGTGGACGAAGGCTTGCTCGTGAACCGTCGGGACATGGTCCGCGTCCTTCGCGATCTGGGCCCGGTCCGCTACCAGGACCTGGTCGACGGCGCGATCGTCCACCAGGGCGAGGGGATCATCATGAACGTGGTCGCCAACGACCAGAACGCGACCGTCATCCTCAACAAGCGCCTCTACCTCAACGTCAACGCCTTCGAGTACCTGAGCCTGGGCTCGGACGAGGCCGGGGGTGCCCACGTGGACCTGGTCGCCGAGCAACGGACGCTGCGCCTCATCCCGACCAGCGACCCCCTGCAGGAGCATGAGGAAGGCGTGATCGTCGAGGCCAGCGCCTCGCCCCGCGAGGCGCTCGATCGGATCTTCGGGGACACCTTCGCCGAGGTCTACCTGGAGGACGACTCCGACGAGGACGACTAGCTGCCTTCCTGGAGCTTGAGCTTCTCAAAGTAGAAGCGGGCCATGTAGCCGTCGCGGACGCGCGCCGAGAGAGGCACGCCGACCAGGGCCACGCCCATGAGGGTCGCCGCGCGACGCCAGGCCAGGCGCCGGCCGAGCACCGCCTCCTTGGCCCCCACCTCCCCCGAGAGCACCATCACGTGGCGCAGCCCCTTGAGCGGCTGCGCCACGGCCGTGTGGTAGATCACCCAGCGGTAGCGCTTCAACAGGTCGGCCGGAAGCGGCGGGCGCATCCCGCCCACCGCCACCAGCCCGGTCAAGAGGTCGAGATCGGCGATCGAGGTGGCCCGCAGGGCCCCGTCCGACGCGAACTCGCCGGCGTCGTCCGTCTCCTCGAGCATGGCAGGCAGGTTGCTCGCCTCGCCCGCCAGATCGACCACCAGCACCCGCCCGCGATCGTGGGTCAGCGCGATCCCCAGAGCGGCGCTCACCCCGGCGCTCGCGTCCAGATCGCCGAGGGCGAAGACCCCCGCCTCGCGAAACGGCGGCTTGTGCAGGGCGGCGAAGCGGCGAAAGAAGACGCCGAGCGCCTGGCAGGCCGGGGCCTGCAGCTCCAGGAAGCGCCCCCCCATCCCGAGGCCCGCGGGCAGGATGCCGATCACGGGCAGGCCGAAGAAGGCCGGCAGCGACAGGAAGCTGCGCCGGCGCAGGGCGAAGTAGACGGCGAGGGCCGCAGCGGTCAACAAAGCGACCGCTGCGGCCCCCATCCCGAGCGCGCGGCGCGAGACCCCGAGGCGCAGCGGCACCCCGGGCGACGCCCCCGGGGTCGCGGGCTCGGCCGACGGGGGCGTGGTCGACAGGGAGATGCCCTCGCCCGACAGGCGGTAGGCGTAATGGACCGGGCTGGCGTCCGCGAGCTCCTTGAGGCGCTGCATGGCGATCGCGACCGCCCTGTCCCGCGTTCCGCCGCTGGCCTGCACGTCGAGGTGGAAGGCCACCCCGTTCGGGATGTTCTCGACCGAGATGAGGCCGATCTTGGGCTTGAGGTCGGCGGGAAAGGCGGTGTAGACCTCGCCGAGCCAGCGGCCCGCGGCGAGGCCCTGGACGGCGCGCACGTCGCGCGCCGGGGCGAGCGGCGAGTACTCGAGGCGCAGGACCGCCTCGGCGGCGAGCGCCCCCGGCCCGAGCGCGAGGCTGGCGAGCAGGGCGATCGCCGAGGCGAGAAGGACGAGAAGGGGCCGGAACCCGGGACGAGGTAATCGCATGGGGTTCATTATAGGGACGCCCGGGGCCCCAAGCAAGAAAGCCACCGGCTCGCCGGTGGCTTTCTTGCTTGAAGGAAGGGAAGCTAGGCGAGCACGCGCCCCTGGTCGAGGGCCTCGGCCAGGATGGCGGCCTTGTCGGTCTTCTCCCAGGGCAGGTCCAGATCGACCCGGCCGAAGTGGCCGTAGGCCGCCGTCTGCCGGTAGATGGGCCGGCGCAGGTCGAGGGCGCGGATGATGCCCGCCGGGCGCAGGTCAAAGTGCTTCTGCACCAGCGCCTCGATCCGGTCCTCGGGAATGCGGTTGGTGCCCTGGCAATCGACCATGACGGAGGTGGGGCGCGCCACGCCGATGGCGTAGGACACCTGGACCTCGCAGCGGTCCGCGAGGCCCGCCGCCACGATGTTCTTGGCCACGTAGCGCGCGGCGTAAGCGGCCGAGCGGTCCACCTTCGTGGGATCCTTGCCCGAGAAGGCGCCGCCGCCGTGGCGGGCGTAGCCGCCGTAGGTGTCGACGATGATCTTGCGGCCGGTGAGGCCCGCGTCGCCCATGGGCCCACCCACCACGAAGCGGCCCGAGGGGTTGATGAGGAAGCGGGTGTCCTTTAGAAGCCCCTCCTCGACCATCGGCTTGATGACGTGCGCGATCAGGTCGCGCTCGATCTGCTCCTGGGAGACCTCGGGGGCGTGCTGGGTCGAGATCAGGATGGTGTCCACCCGCACGGGGGTGTGGCCCTCGTACTCGACGGTCACCTGGGTCTTGCCGTCGGGGCGCAGGTAAGGCAGGATGCCCTCTTTGCGGACTTCCGTCAGGCGCCGCGCCAGCCGGTGCGCCAGGCTGATCGGCAGGGGCATCAGCTCGGGGGTCTCGTTGCAGGCGAAGCCGAACATGAGGCCCTGGTCGCCCGCGCCGATGGCGTCGATCTTGGCGTCCACCTCGGCGTCCGACAGGCCGCCGCGGACCTCCCAGGCGCGATCGACGGCCTGGGCGATGTCGGGGGACTGCTTGCCGAGCGCCACCAGCACGCCGCAGGTCTCGGCGTCGAAGCCGTACTTGGCGCGGGTGTAGCCGATGTCGGCGACGGTCTTGCGAACCAGGGCCGGGATGTCCAGGTTGGCGGTGGTGGTGATCTCGCCTGAGACCAGAACCAGGCCCGTGGTGACCGTCGTCTCGCAGGCCACGCGGCCGAGGGGATCCTGCGACAGGATCGCGTCGAGCACGGTGTCGGAGATCTGGTCGCAGATTTTATCGGGATGGCCTTCGGTCACCGACTCGGAGGTGAACAGGCGCCGGCGCTGAGTCATGGGTGCTCCTTTTCGTAAGGGCGCGAACCGCGCAAAAAAATAGCCGCTTGCCAGTTATCAAGAGGCAAGGGCATCGTCCGGAGCTTTCGCCGCCGTTCGCTCATCTTCCGAGAGTCACCTCTCGCAGGATTTGGCACCGCACGCATCATCGCCGGTTGCCGGGCATCATCGGGCCAGTCCCTCCGCCTTCTCTTGATAAGCAAGTATGCAGGCCTCTCGGCCGTTGTCTTTCTTGAATCTTCTTATCACGCCAACCAGGCGCCGTCAATGCTCGCCTGAGCGCGGCGACAAGTCACGCCAACCAGGCGCCGTCAATGCTCGCCTGAGCGCGGCGACAAGTCCAAAGCGGCCCGAGGACGTTGCCTCGGGCCGCCGGCAAGCGCGTGATCAGAAGCGCCAGCTGGAGCCGAGGCCGAGCGACCCCACCGCGCCGCCCAGGCCCAGGCTCGGCCCGGAGTTGAAGCCGACGAACAGGTCCGCCGTCGTGTCCCTGTTGAAGGCGTAGCGCAAGCCGAATGCCGAGCGGGTGTTGAGGCCCGCCACCGGGAAGCCCAGGCTGGTGTCGGCCAGCAAGTGCAGGTTTGGCATCAGGCCGAGGTCCGCCCCGATACCCATGCCGAAGAAGTTGACCGGGCCGCTCGCCGCACCGACCATGGTCGCCGGCATGTTGAGGACCCCGAGGTTCCAGCTCGGCACGAGCGTGAGGCCCAGGGTGTTCACGCCGTTGAAGGCGAAGAGCTTCGAGATCGGCAGCCCCACCTGGAGACCCAGGTTGGGGGTGCCGTTGGCGTCCACCTCGAGGATGCCGCCCGCCAGGCCCGCGACGCCGGCGATCGCCTGACCCTCGGAGAGCAGGCCCCACTTGCCGCTGAGATCCAGCCGGCCGCGCCACGGGGCGGTGGCGAGCACGCCGATCCCGGTGCCCAGCTCGAAGTTGTTGCCCATCCCCATCTCGGCCCGCAGGTTGAAGGCGTTGCCGCTCACCGAGTTGATGCCGATCCCGACCGGCCCGGGCCCGATGCCCACCCCGCCGAGGAAGAGGTTCGCGCTGAGGAGGTTGGTGTTGGCGCTCAGGACGCTGGCCCGCGGCACCGCGTAGTACCGGGTCGGGCCTGCCTCCTGGGCGCTCACCACCGGCACCTGGACCATCGAGACCGAGGTCTTCATGGAAGTGCCGGGCGCAGCCCCCTGCGCGTTGGCAGCGCTCGCCAGGCACAGGGCCATCCCACCCGCCAGCGCGATCATGCTGTTGGTTCGCATTGCCGTCCCTCCTTGGCATCGATCGTGAAGATTTGCAACGTAAGGTAGCACTCGCCCGGGACGCCTTACAACGCTGGCTGGGCCGCATGCCGTCCGGCCCCCCAGGTCGATCGCGTGGTACAATCCCTGCGCCCGTGCCGCATTGAAACCCGGAGGACCCCGTGCCGCAGACCGCCACCGCCCTGAGAGAACACGCCCTCGCACTCCACCGTCGCTGCCTGATCGTCGACGGCCACGCCGACACCCTGGACCGCGTCCTGACCGAGGGCCACTCCTTCACCGAGGCGTCGCCGGACTTCCAGATCGACCTGCCGCGCCTCGTGGCCTCGGGGGTCAACGCCCAGGTGTTCTCGCTGTGGACCCCGCCCGAGTACCACGCGGAGCGCGCCCTGCACCGCGCCCTCAAGATGATCGCGGCCTTCCTCGACGCGCAGCGCGATCGTCCCGAGCTGCGCCAGATCACCGCGGTCTCGGACCTCGCCGCTGACCGGCCGGGCTTCATCTTCTCCTTCGAGGGCGCGGATCCCCTGGTGGACGACCTCTCCATGCTGGAGGTCTTCCACCGGCTCGGCCTGCGCATGATCGGGCTGACGTGGAACCATCGCAACGCCTTCGCCGACGGCCAGAAGGTGGGGCCGCGCCCGTCGGGCCTCACCGAGCTCGGGCGCGAGCTGGTCGAGCGCATGCAGGAGCTGGGCATCGTCCTCGATCTGGCCCACATCGCCGAGCCCGGCTTCTGGGACGCCCTCGAATGCTCGGAGGGGCCGGTGGTCGCCACCCACGCCAACGCCCACGCCCTCCATGCCCACCCCCGCAACCTGCGCGACGACCAGATCAAGGCCCTCGCCGAGCGCGGCGGCCTGGTGGGCGTCACCTTCGTGCCCGGCTTCCTGACGCGCGAGAAGGCCGATCTCGACCACGTGCTCGCGCACATCGACCACATCGTACGCCTGGTCGGCGACGACCACGTGGCGCTCGGCTCCGACTTCGACGGCATCACCGCCCCTCCGACCCGCCTCTCGCACGTGGGGCTTTTGCCCAACCTGACCGAGGGCATGCTCGCGCGCGGCTACTCCGAGGAGCGCATCGAGAAGATCCTCGGGCGCAACTGGCTGCGCGTCTTCGCGGCGGTTTGGAAGTAGATCCCGAGCCATGCTATGATCGTGAGCGCGCAAGCGTTCGCGCGCCGGCCCGACCCCACACGACGGAGGGTTTTCCTTGCTTTCCTTGCTCGACGATCCCGCTCGCCTGACCACTTTCGATCCCTCGGACATGCTCGGCTACCTGCACCGGCTGCCCGAGGTCGCCGAGCCGGCCTTCCGGCGCGCCCGCGCGGTGGCCCTCCCGCTTTCGCGCCCCCGCCAGGTGGTGGTCTGCGGCATGGGCGGGTCGGCCATCAGCGGCGATCTGGCCCGCAACCTGGTCTTCGCGCACTCGGAGGTGCCGGTCGTCGTCTCGCGTCACAACGGCCTGGGCGCCTCGGTGAGCCCCGAGGACCTGGTGATCCTGCTCTCGTACTCGGGCAACACCGCCGAGACGCTCGGCTGCCTTGAGGATGCCATCGCCCGCAAGATCCCCTGCGTGCTCGTCACCTCGGGCGGCAAGTTCGGCGCCCTCGCCGAGGAGCACGGCCTTGCGACCGTCCGGGTCGAGAGCGGCTGGATGCCCCGCGCGGCGCTCGGCGAGCTGTACTTCTCGCTGCTGGGCCTCATCAGCCAGCTGCCCGGCTGCGCCTGGATCTCGCCCGAGGCCGCCGTCCGGCAGCTTCGCTTGGAGCGCGAGACCTACGGCCTCGAGGTGCCCATCGAGAGCAATCCGGCCAAGCGCGTGGCGAGCAAGCTCGCGGGCAAGCGCCCCGTCATCTTCGGCGTCCATCCCAGCACCGAGGCCGTCGCCATGCGCTGGAAGGCCCAGATCAACGAGAACTCCAAGATGACGGCCCTGATGGGGGTCTTCCCCGAGCTGACCCACAACGAGATCGTGAACCTGGCCCATTCCCGGCACGAGGACCACGTCATGGTCGTGCTGCGCGACCCCTCGGACCACCCCTTCCTCCAGCGCCAGCTCGGCTTCGCCCGCGACATCATGGCCCCGATGCTCGACGAGGTCATCGAGCTCGCCGGCGCGGGCGAGGACCCGCTGAGCCGCCAGCTCTCCCTGGCATACCTGGGCGACTGGGTCAGCGTCTACCTGGCCCTGATGGCCGGGGTCGATCCCACCCCGGTCGAAGCCATCTTCGGCCTCAAGGATCGCATGGCCCTCACCCAGGAGGTCCGCTAGTGCGCGCCGTCATCATCGCGGGCGGATCGGGCACGCGGCTTCGCCCCCTGACCTACAACACGCCCAAGCCCATGGTGCCGCTGTTCGACAAGCCCTTCCTGCAGTACCAGATCGAGCTCTTGCGCGAGCACGGCATCAAGGAGATCATCATCAATCTCCACTACCTGTCGGACTCGATCAGGAACGTGCTCGGCGACGGCAGCCAGCTGGGCGTCAAGCTCTTCTACTCGCTCGAGGACAAGGCCCTCGGCACCGCGGGCGCGGTCAAGCACGCCGAGGAGTTCTTCGACGACGAGCCCATGCTCGTCTTCAACGGCGACATCCTGACCGACGTGGACCTCTCGGCGGTGCTGCGTGCCCACAAGGAGACCCAGGCCCGCGCCACCCTGACCCTGATCCGGGTCGAGGACCCCACCGCCTACGGCCTGGTGATGATGGACGACACCCGCATCACCCGCTTCCTCGAGAAGCCCAGCATGGACGAGGCCCGCGCCCTCAACGTGGACACGGTCAACGCCGGGATCTACGTGCTCGACCCCGACGTCTTCCGCTACGTTCCCAAGGGCGAGGCCTACTCCTTCGAGCGCGGCCTCTTCCCCCTCCTGCTGCAACTCGAGGAGCGCATCACGGGCCACGTGACCGACTCCTACTGGCTCGACATCGGCAGCCCCCTCAAGTACATGCAGGCCCACAGCGACGTGCTCCAGAAGCTGGTCAAGGTCCAGATGCCCGGCATCGAGATCAGGCCCAGCGTGTGGGTGGGCCCGGACGCCGACGTGGACGAAACGGCCGACCTGCGCGGCCCCATCTACGTGGGGGCCGGCGCAAAGATCCGCAAGAAGGCCAAGATCCACGAGTACAGCGTCATCGGCGCGGGGGTCACGGTCGATGACCGGGCGATCCTCGAGCGGGCCATGATCGGCGCGAACAGCACGGTCGGCGAGGAGGCGGTGCTCCAGCGCTGCATCGTCGGCCGCAACTGCGCCATCGGCGCCCACGCCCAGCTGGGCCACAACATGGTCCTTGCCGACGACTCGGTCGTCGGCAAGGGCACCCGCATCGCGAACTAGCGATATTCCCCCCCCGCCCCCCGGTGGGGCGGGGTTGAGCGTCTAACAAAACTGTTCCTGCGAGCCGCTTACAGCGGCAATACTCAACACATGCCTGGTTTTGTTAGATGCGATGTCGGGGGTGGGGGGATCTCGATCGCTCCAAGCCCCCGTTCTTAGGAGAGAACAAGTGCTGACTGAACAGGCGAGCGCCCTCAAGTTCGGAACCGACGGCTGGCGCGCGGTGATCGCCAAGGACTTCACCTTCGACAACGTGGCCCTGGTCGCCCAGGCCCTGGCCGAGACCTGGAAGGCCGAATCGGACAATCGCCACGCCGTGGTCGGCTTCGACACCCGCTTTCTCTCCGACAAGTTCGCCCGCACCGCGGCCGAGGTCCTCGCCGCCAACGGCTTCGAGGTCGTCCTGGCCGACCGCCCCTGCTCCAGCCCCTCCATCTCGTGGGCGGTCAAGGAGCGCGGGGCCGTCGGCGCCGTGATGATCACGGCGAGCCACAACCCGCCCGAGTACAACGGCTTCAAGATCAAGGCCCACTACGGCGGCTCGGCCTCGCCCGAGCTGACGGCCAAAGTCGAGGCCGTCCTGCGCAAGGGCGTACGCCCGGCCCCCTACCGGGGCGAGGCGATCGCCACCTTCGACCCGCGGACGGGCTACTTCGCCCAGCTCGCCAAGCTGGTGGACCTCGAGGCGATCGCCAAGGCAGGCCTCCAGGTCATCGCCGACCCCATGTACGGGGCCGGCTCGGGCTACCTGCGCACCATGCTCGAGGGAGCGGGAATGACCCTCACCGAGCTGCACGCCGAGGCCAACCCCTCCTTCCACGGCACCAACCCCGAGCCCATCGCCCCCAACCTGGTCGAGCTCGCCGTCCGCACCCGCGAGGCGGCCAACGCCAACCCCCTGACCGTGGGGCTGGCCTTCGACGGGGACGCGGATCGCATCGGGGCGGTGGACGCCGACGGCACCTTCGTCAACTCCCACCGCATCCTGGCGCTGATGCTCCAGCACCTGGTCGAGGAGAAGGGCTGGAAGGGCGGCGTCATCCGCACCTTCTCAACCTCCCGGCTGATCGAGAAGCTCGCCCGGGCCCACGGCCTTCCCCTGTTCGAGACGCCCATCGGCTTCAAGTACATCTGCGACCTGATGGTGTCCGAGGACATCCTGATCGGCGGCGAGGAGTCGGGCGGGATCGGCATCAAGCATCACATCCCCGAGCGCGACGGCATCCTGTGCGGCCTGGTGCTGCTCGAGATCATGGCCAAGCACAAGGCGACGCTCGGCGAGCTGGTCTCGCGCCTCGAGGCCCAGTACGGCTCGCACCAGTACGACCGCATCGACCTGCACCTCACGGACAACGCGGCCAAGGACCGGGTGCTCTCCGAGCTCAAGGCCAACCCGCCCGGCTCCTTCGCCGGCCAGGCGGTGACGGCCGTCGAGACCCTGGACGGGGTCAAGTTCACGCTCGACCACGGAGGCTGGCTGCTGTTCCGGGCCTCAGGCACCGAGCCCCTCCTGAGGATCTACGCCGAGGCCCCGAGCATGCCGCTCGTGCGCGAGCTGCTCGAGGCGGGGCGTTCGCTGGCGCAAGGAGCCTAGGCAATGAGCAAGAAGACCCGGGTCACCGTCCTCTGGGGCGGCTTCTCCACCGAGCGCGAGGTATCGAGCTGGTCCTGCGAGATGGTCCGGCGCAACCTCGACCCCGAGGCCTACGAGGTCTCGGTCCACGACCTCAACGCCTTCTTGCCGGGTGGCGACCGCACCTGGCACCAGCTCAAGGACGACGCTGACGTGGTCTTCATCGCCATCCACGGCGCGGGCGGCGAGGACGGCACCCTCCAGGGGCTGCTCGAGCTCTACGGCATCCCCTACACGGGCTCGGGCGTCATGGCCAGCGCCCTTGCCATGAACAAGGCCCGCACCAAGCAGATCTACCAGCAGGCAGGCATCCCCACGGCCGACGCCGCCGCCTACGACCTGCGCCAGGCCCCCTCTCCCGACCCCGCCGCCGAGCGCGATCGCCTGGGCGCGGCCTTCGGCTACCCCATGGTCCTCAAGGCCGACAACCAGGGCTCCAGCTTCGGCGTCCACATCGTGCGCGCCCCCGAGGACTTCGTCAGCGCCTGGGAAGAGGCCGCGAAGCTCTCGCCCGAGCTGCTCGTCGAGCGCTTCGTGCCCGGCCTCGAGGTCACATGCGGGGTCATCGGCGGCTCGGCGATCGAGGCCCTGCCCGTGGTCGAGATCGTGCCCAAGTCGTCCGGGTGGTTCGACTTCGAGGCCAAGTACGCCGCGGGCGCCTCGGACGAGATCGTCCCGGCGCGCCTCTCGCAGGAGCTGACCGAAAAGGTGCAGGACCTGGCCCTGCGCGCCCACCTGGCCCTCGGCTGCTGGGGGATGTCGCGCACCGACATGCGCATCACCTCCGAGGGCGAGATCTACGTCCTCGAGACCAACACCATCCCCGGCCTCACCGAGAACAGCCTCCTGCCCAAGGCCGCGCGCGCGGCGGGCATCATGCTGCCCGAGCTTTTCGACCGCTTCATCGCCATGGCCTTCGAGCGGCAGTCCTTCCACCCGTCCGCCTCGCTGAAGCCGTAGGGCCATCCGGCGCATTGCCGGGCGGACTCAAACAGCTTAGAATAACGGCCTAGCATGACCGCGTTCGTCGGAGGATTGTCGTGTCATCGTTGCCACTCACGTACCTGTATCCCGCCGCCCTCGTCCTGACGCTCGTCGGCCTGGTGCTCGCCATCCGCCGTCAGCTGCTGGGCTTCGCCCTGGTCGGGGTGACGGCCGTCGCCTACGCCCTCTGGCTCGCGTCGCTCCAGGCCTGGCACGTCTCCGGGCCCTGGGGCGCCAGGTACGCGATCCTGGTCGTGCTGGTCGCCCTGGGGCTCTCCCTCGAGACCATCAGCGAGCGCATGCGCTTCAGGATGGGCTGGGTCGGCCAGAACACGGTGTGGGGTGGCCTCATCGGCGGGATGATCGGGCTGTTCGTGTTCGGGGGGGCCTTCTGGATGCTCGTCGGCACCCTCGTCGGCACCGTCGGCGTCCAGTTCAGCGGCCATCGCGGGAAGCAGACCGTCGGGCGTGCCCTGGTCGACGGCCTCGAAGGCTTCTTCGGCATGTTCGGCTCCCCCGGGCTGCGGGTGCTCTTCGCGGTGGTCGTGATCGACCTCTTCCTGGACCTCGCGCGCACGGCGAGCCGCCTCACCCTCTAGTCCCTCAGGAGACACCATGCAGATTCGCACCATCATGACTTCCCCGGCTCACGCCGTGACCCCCCAGACCTCGATCAAGGACCTGCTCGCCACCTTCAAGGATCGCCAGGTCAGCGGCTTTCCCGTGGTCGAGGGCGACAAGGTCGTGGGCGTGGTGACCGAGAGCGACCTGGTCTACCGCGATCGCCCCCTCAAGCCGCCCGCCTTCCTCGCCCTCTTCGACATGGTCATCCCCCTCGAGACGCCCGAGCACCTGCGCGAGGAGATCATCAAGACCGTGGGGTCCCACGTGGGCGACGTCATGACCGCCCCGGCCGTCACCATCTCGCCCGACGCCGACGTCTCCGAGGCCGCGAGCCTCATGGTCGAGCGCCGCATCAACCGCCTGCCCGTCGTGGACGCCTCGGGGCGGCTCGTGGGCATCGTGAGCAGAGCCGACCTGGTCGCCTCCATGGCCTGATCGCCAGGATGGCCTCGGGTGGCCGCTTTCAGCGATTCCGGGTAGAATGGTTCGGCGCCCCCCGATCGAGGAGGACCCCCCATGCGCCCCATCCGCTGGTTCATCGCGGCCGCCATGCTCGGCCTCACGTTCGTCAGCGCCCCGAGCGCGGCGCTCGCCGCGGCGAGCGTCGCTACGGCCCCGGCGATCGCGCCGCCGCGCAACTTCCGCACGGTCGAAGAAGGCTTCTACCGCGGCGGCAAGATCGAGTCGAAGGAGCAGCTCAGGATGCTGCGCGACACCTACGGGGTCAAGACCGTGGTGTGCCTCGCCAAGGACTCGCTGGGGCCCGAGGGCGACAACGAGTTCGCCTGGGGCCAGGAGCTCGGCGTCACGGTCATCAAGAGCTACATGACCGACGTGGCCCCCAAGCCCGAGCAGTGGGCGACGATCAAGCAGGCCATGCAGGCCAGGAACGTCTACGTCCACTGCAAGTGGGGCGCCGACCGCACCGGCGCGGTGGTCGCCAAGTACCGGCAGGAGGTCCAGGGCTGGGACGCCCGTGCCGCTTTCGCCGAGGCGCGCAAGTACGGCTTCAAGTCCTGGCTCAAGGCCCTGAGGACCTGGATCGACGCCCCCGAGGACATGAAGTAATCGGCCCCCGAGCTGCAAGCAGCTCAGGGGCCTGCGCATCGACCGACGTTCGCGCTAGAGCTTGGTCCGATCGATCACCGAGGTCGAGTTCGAGGTGATGTTGGTGATGAAGGCCTTCTTGCCATCGGCGCTGAAGGCCATCTTGTGGTGGCCCACCTGGGTCTCGACGCTGGCGTAGACGGTGTTGGCGTCCGCGTCGATCACCGAAGCGAACGAGGAGCCGTCATTCCCGATCCAGACCTGCTTGGCGGGGCCGCTGCCGCCCGCCGGGGCGACGAAGGCGTGGACGGGCTTCTTGCCGACCGAAAGCGTCGCGATCACCTTCTGCTCCTGGACGTCGATCACCGAGACGGTGTTCGAGCCCGCGTTCGTCAGGTAGACGCGCGCGCCCACCGCCACCGCATCGGAGGGGGAGGTGCCCACTTCGAGCGTCTTGATGACGGCCTTGGTCGCGAGATCGATGAGCGAGGCCGTGCCCGCACCGCCGTTGCCGACGACCAGGATGCGGCGGTCGCCGGCGGTGCCGACCGCGATCGCCCCGGGCTTGGTCCCGACCTCGACCGAGGTGACGGCGTCGGTGGCACCGTCGATCAAGGCCACCGACTTCTCGTCCGAGTCGGGCGCGATGGCCATGTCGTGCAGGACGAGCAGCGAGCGGTGTTCGCCGGCCTTGCCGACCGGAATGGACTTGGTCGCGATGGGGTCGGCCGTCAGATCCACCTTGACGACGGACTTGTTCTCCTTGCCGCAGGTGACGTAGAGGACCTTGTCGTCGTGGGTGGAGTGGACCTTGTCCGGGCTCGCCCCCACCGGCACGTGGGTGACGGCGTTGTCGTGGGCGAGGTCCACGATGCTGATGCTCCCGGCCCCGCCGTTGGTCACGAACAGCTTGTTGCCGTCGTGGCTCGCCGCGACGTAGCCGGGGCTCTGCTGGACGACGATCGCCGACTCGGTGGCGCCGGTCGATCCGTCGATGACGGTGAGCACGTTGGAGCCGACGTTGCAGACGTAGGCACGGCCCTGGGCGAAGGCGACGCCGTGGGGAGACTTCACCGTGGCCACGTGCAGGTCGGCGGCCACGCTCTTGACCACCTGGTTGGTGGTGTCGCCGGGCCCGGTGACCGAGTTCGAGACCTGGGGCTGACAGGCGGCCGCGAGGGCGGCGGCGCCGAGGGTGAAAGCGACGATATTGAAAGTTTTCACTGTTGGCTTCTCCTAATCGATGTACTGGAAGAACGTGACGTAGCAGGAGAGATCGCTCAGTGCGTTGTAGGCGACGTAGCCGGGGGTGAAGCCCACCCCCAGGCGAAGGGCGTGGTCGGGCGAGAAGGCGTACGTGAGGGCCGGGATCACCTTGAGGTTGCTCATGGTGATCGAGCTGCCCCCCGAGAGCGGCGCCAGCCCCCGGTACCCGCTCAGGGTGACTCCGGCCTTCCAGACCGGATCGAGCTGGTAACCTAGCGTTCCTTGGGCGACCACGGCATCTCCGATGAAGAAATTGGTCGCAACTCCGCTGGGGGTGCCGAAGGGCCGCTGGTAGCCGAGGCTCGCCTCGTAGCTCAGGTCGCCGCTCGCCCCCGTGGCGGTGAAACCCGCCTGTCCGTTCCAGACGCCGGCGCCGGTCACCTCGGCATCCACGCCGGTCGCGCGCCCGCTCGGGGCCAGCACCCCGAGCCAGAGCCCGAGGGCCGGAATGGGACCGTCGCCTGCGATGGCGCGGTAGGCCACCTGCAGCGCCAGGTCGCCGAGCCCGGCGGCCTGGCTGGTCGCCTCGCGGAGCTCCACCGTGCCGAAGGAGCTGGGCGCCGCGCCGCTGTATGCGTTGCCGACGACCGGAGCCTGTATGCCGAACAGCAGCTCCGGGGTCGCGTAGTACGCCAGACCGAAGGTCGCCTGGAGCGCCTGGACGGAGGAATCCACCGGGATCCCCCGCAGGGCGCCCCCGTCGTTGAACGAACCGTTGACGGAACGGTAGGCGACGTCCTGCTGAAGCAGGAAGCGGCTGGTTCGCTGGTAGAGGTTGGTCCCGGAACCCAGGGCTCCCACCTCGCTCAGGTTGACCGAACAGCCGCATGTGCCGCACGCCGATGCCGGCCCCGCCCACGCGACGCTCACCGCGCACGCGAGGGCCAGGCCCGAGACAAGTCGTCTCATGACCGATCTTCTCCTATCGAGTTAAAAAAGGGGTCCGCAGGCGGATCAGTCCCCCGCGCGGGTTTCGGCCGCCCGAGATAGAGGCAAGGGCAAGCCGAAACCGCCGCGCGCAGCCGAGAGCGCCTGCACGCTCAGGCGAGGTTCGACCTGGGAGGAGGCTCGGCGATCGCGAGAAAAGGCGGGTGGTAGGTCGCGCCCACCGGAGGAGCCCATCGATCCGACCGGGGAGAGATCGTTCGGAAGACGAATGGGCCGGCCAGGAGCGTCGGGGCCTGCACCCTGGGCAAGGTGGAGTGGGCCGGCCCGGCATCGTGGTCGGCCGGCATCCCCGCGGCCAAGTGGCAGGCCGCATGGGGGTCCTTGTGCTTGGCGGCCGCCTCGCAGGCGAACTTGCACGAGCAGCTCGCATCGCAGACGCACGACGTGACGGCGCAGGGATTGCCCTGGCCGTCGCCCACGCACGGGATCGGCAAGCGCGCCGCCCCCATGAGGAGCAGTACGACGAGCGCCATCGCGAGCCGGGCGAGCCGAGTAAGCATGCCGCCATGATACGTGACTTACGACCGTGCGTCGAGGAGAGCAACGCCCCCTCCAGCCTCCCGGAAAAACCGCTTGCCCATTTGACCTGGGGCCTCGCTCTGCTTCACTGGGGCGCGCTCCGCGCAGGAGGCCCGAGATGGAGGACCCTGTCCTGCTCTGGACCGATCGCCTCGCCGGCGGCATCGAGCTGTTCGCCGCCGTCATCATCGGCATGGCGGCCGTCAAGGCGATCGTGCGGGGGCTCATCCGCATGCTGCTGCCGAGCCGCGCGCCCGTCAGCCCCGAGCAAGTTCGCCTGGACCTGGGGCGCTGGCTCGCGCTGGGACTCGAGTTCCTGCTCGGGGCCGACATCCTCCGGACGGCCGCGGCGCCCTCCTGGAACGACATCGGGCAGCTCGCCGCGATCGCGGTGCTCCGGACCGCCCTCAACTACTTCCTGGAAAAGGAGATCGCCCAGGAGGAAGCGCGCGAGCGCAGCCCCGACGGATGAAGGTCAAAAGCGCCAAGAAAGGTCCAGAGAACCGCCATGCGTCACGGCCGGCGCCCCTCCTATGGTGGGGGGAGGAGGAGCGCCGATGGACGACCCGACCCTCGTGGCCCGCTGGCAATTCGGCTTCACCATCCTGTACCACTACCTCTTCCCCCAGCTCACCATGGGCCTTGCCCTGCTCATCCTGATCCTCAAGAGCATCTACCTGCGCAAGCGCGACGAGCGCTGGAACCGAAGCGCCCGCTTCTGGGGCAAGATCTTCGCCGTCAACTTCGTCATGGGGGTCGTCACCGGCATCCCGATGGAGTTCCAGTTCGGCACCAACTGGGCCAAGTTCTCCGTCTTCGCGGGCGGGATCATCGCCCAGACCCTCGCCATGGAGGGGGCCTTCGCCTTCTTCCTCGAGTCGGCCTTCCTGGGCCTCTTCCTCTTCGGGGAGCGCCGCTTCGGGCAGCGCCTCCACTGGTTCTCGGCCCTGATGGTCTGGCTGGGGACGTGGGCCTCGGGCTACTTCATCATCGCCACCAATGCCTGGATGCAGCACCCGGTCGGGTACCGATCGACGCCCGGCGGCGGCGTCGCGCTGGCGGACTACTGGGCCGTGCTCCTGAACCCGTGGATTCCCGCCCAGTACATGCACGCCATGGGCGGGGCCCTATTGACCGGCGCCTGCGTCATGAGCGCGGTGGGGGCCTTCTACCTGCTTTCGCACAAGCACGAGGCCTACGGGCGCATCTTCGTGAAGGTCGGGGTGATCGCGGGCCTGGTGGCCTCGGTGTTCCAGCTCTACCCGAGCGGCGACTGGTCCGGCGTGCAGGTGAGCGCGAAGCAACCCATCAAGCTCGCCGCCATGGAGGGCCTGTTCCAGACCGAGCGCGGGGCCGGCATCGCGATCCTCGGTCAGCCGGACATGAAGGCCCAGAGGCTCGACAACCCCCTGGTGGTTCCCAACGCCCTGAGCTTCCTGACCTACCGCGCGTGGAGCGCCGAGATCAAGGGCCTGGACGCGTTCCCCCGCGACCAGTGGCCGAGCTCGGTGCCCATGCTGTACTACAGCTACCACATCATGGTGGGCCTGGGCACGATCATGATCGCCGTGATGGGGCTTTCGGGGCTGCTCTTGTGGCGGCGGAGGCTGTACCAGGCCCGCTGGCTGCTGTGGGGGCTCATGCTGATGGCGCCCTTCCCGTACATCGCGAACTCGGCCGGGTGGATGACCGCCGAGCTCGGGCGGCAGCCCTGGCTCGTCTACGGGCTGCTGAGGACCGTGGACGGGGCCTCGCCCACCGTGTCGAGCGGCAGCATCTGGTTCACCCTGCTGGGCTTCGCCGGCATGTACGCCGTGATGGGCATGCTCTTCGTGCTCCTGGTGCTGCGCGAGATCGCCCACGGCCCCGAGATCGGCCCCGCGGGTCCCGAGTCGGCGCTCGGCGTGAGCGCCTGAAAGGGGAGACCATGGCCACGCTCTGGTTCGTCCTGGTCCTCTTCATGCTCGTCATGTACGTGCTCCTGGACGGCTTCGATTTGGGGGCGGGGGCCATCCACGTCTTCGTCGCCAAGACCGACGCCGAGCGTCGCATGGTCCTCAAGGCCATCGGGCCGGTCTGGGACGGCAACGAGGTCTGGCTCATCGCGGCGGGAGGCACCCTTTTCTTCAGCTTCCCCGTCCTCTACGCGTCCAGCTTCAGCGGCTTCTACCTGCCCCTGATGATCGTGCTGTGGCTCCTGATGATCCGCGGGATTGCGATCGAGCTGCGATCGCACCTCAAGCACCCCATGTGGGCGACCTTCTGGGACGCGGCCTTCTTCGTCTCGAGCGCGCTGCTCGCGGTCTTCCTGGGGGCGGCGGCGGGCAACGTGATCCGCGGGGTGCCCCTCGATGCGAGCGGCTACTTCTTCGAGCCGCTCTGGACCACCTTCGACCCCGCGAGCCCCACCCCGGGGATCCTGGACTGGTACACCGTGCTGGTGGGGCTCTTGGCCCTTGCGATCCTGGTGACCCACGGCGCCAACTACCTCGCCCTCAAGACCGAAGGGGCGCTCAACGCGCGCGCCCGGCGCCTCGCGCTGGGCGGCTGGGGGGCGACCCTCGCCCTGACGGTACCGGTGACCCTGTCGACCTTCTGGCTGCGCCCGGAGATGTGGGGCAACTTCGCGCGCGCCCCGTGGGGCGCGATCTTCCCGCTGGCCGCCATCCTCGGCCTGATCGGCATGGGCGTCTGCCTGAGGCGTCGCCGCGAGCAGGGGGCCCTCGTGTCGTCGGGGGCCTACATGGCAGGGATGATGGCGAGCAGCGCCTTCGCCCTCTACCCCCGGGTGCTGCCCGCCGTCGACCCCGCGCACGACCTCACCATCCACAACGCCGCCACCTCCCCCTACGGCATGGCCGTGGGGCTCGTGTGGTGGAGCATCGGGATGGTGCTGGCGGCGATCTACTTCGTGTTCATCTACCGGCTGTTCCGGGGCAAGGTCTCCTCGGAGGACGGGCCCTACTGATCCTTCTAGCGATCGCGCGTGGCGTCGATGGTGACCTTGGCGGGCAGGTGGTCCGAGGCCTGCTGGGCGTCGGGGGTGTCCAGGATCGTGGCCGAGTTCGGGACGTACTCCTGCTTGATGCCCTGCGAGAGCAGGATGTAGTCGATCCGGCCGCGGTACTTGGCCGGGTGGTAGGTGAAGGCCGAGACGCCCAGCTCCGAGAGGGCGTCGTAGAGGCTGGGATCGCGATCGCGGCCCTCGAGGAAGACCTTCAGGGTCTCGGTGGTGGGCTGGTCGTTGAAGTCGCCCATCAGGGCGTAGTTGGCGCGCGGGTTCTGGCCCTCGAAGTCGCGCAGGATGCGGCGGATCTCCATGGCCTCGGCCTTGCGCTTGGCGTCGGCCTGCGCCCCGCCCGCGTGGGCCTTGAGGTGGGTCATGAAGACCGTGAACGAATAGCCCTTGCCCGGCTTGATCTGCACCTGCAGGAGGTCGCGGCTCAGCTGCTGCGGCGTCGGGGCGCCCGGCACGCCGAACTCGGCGTTCTTGTGGGACTTGATGTGGGTGATGGGGAAGCGGCTGAGCACCGCCACGTCGATGCCGCGACCGTCGTTGCCCTCGACCAGGGCCATGTGCTTGTAGCCCATGTCGGCCAGGTAGGCGTCGCGGAAGTTGCGCAGGGTCGCCTTGGACTCCACCTCGACCAGGCCCACCACGTCCGCGTTCAGCTCACGCATGGCGCTGGCGAGGGCCTGCTTGTCCTCGTGGCTCTTGGCCGGGCTGGTCTTGGGGTCGAGGACGGTGTTGGAGCCGTCGAAGAGGTTCTCGACGTTGTAGGTGGCGAGGGTGAACTTGCCCGCAGGCGCAAGGTCGGCGCTCTCGGCGGTCGCCTTTCCGCCGCCCTCGCCCCCCATGAAGCCGAGCGGATTGAGCCCGCAGCCGGAGAGGGTCATCGCGAGAAGCGCGGCCCAGAGGAAGCGATGGCGGTGCATGCGTCGAGCTCCTTTTGGAAGGAAGGCGGGTGCTTTCAAGGATTATCTCAAAATCCAGGCAAAACTTTCCTTAAGAATTGGTGAAGAAAAGACCTACTTCTCTCGCTCGGCGAGCAGGGCGTCGATCGCGCGCCAGAGGCGCCACGCGTCCCGGATCCCGAGGCCCGTGAGCTCCACGTGGCCCAGATCTCCGACCACCGTGAGGCGCGCCAGGCCGTGAGGCAAGGCCCGGGCCAGGGCCAGGCTCTCGGTGTAAGGGATGACGCTGTCGTTGGTGCCGTGAATGAGGTTGACCCTGGCCCTGAGGGCGCGAAGGTCCTTGTTCGCGAGGTCGAGGGCCGCCATGTCGTCGCGGATCGGCCTGGGGAGCTTCGCGATCAGCCCGGGCACGCGCTCGGGATCGGCGTTGGCCAGCAGGTCGTAGAGCGAGCGGCCCTCCGGTCTGAGGCCCTGCGCCAGCTGCTCGATGGGTGCGGCCGGATCGCTCAGCCTGCGCTCGGCCATGGCGCTCAGGGCCCTGCGATCGCCCGGATCTTCGAGCAGATCCGCGTTGCTGAGCACGAAGACCCACTTGCCGTAGGCGTTTGGGCGCAGGTAGCGCCACGCGCCCCTCTCGTCCCGGAAGAACCCCGTCGTGCAGTAGGTGACGACGCGCGCCACGTCGTGATAGCCCCCGACCCCCAGCACGAAGCGCACCCTGTCCCGGATCGCGGGCTCGAGGGCCGCGAGCAGCGCCGGGCCGACCGCGTAGCTGAAGGCGCCGATCCCGGCCCGCCCCCCGGGCGCCAGGTCCGGCCGAGAGCCCAGGTAAGCGAACGCGTCGGCGACCTCGCGGGCGTCGCGGGCGCGGAGCCTCAGCGCGCGCAGGCTCGCGATCTCGGGCACCAGGACCGCGAAGCGCGCCCTGGCGAGGGTGTTGGCGAAAGCCACCAGGCGCGCGTCGTCCTTGCCGTCCCGCGTGGCCCCAGGCACCAGCACGATCCCGGCGCACGGCGCCTCGCCGGGCTGGTAGAGGTCCGCCGCGTGGGCGCGCCCCTCGATGGTGTAGCGCACGGCCGCACGGGCGGGGGCAGGGGTCCGCTCCTTGAGGACGCTCGGCTGATCCCCGGCGGCGACGTCGCGCAGGACCCAGAGCGCCTCGCGGCTCGGCAGGCAGCCCTGGATGAGGGCGATCGTCCCGACGAGGGCGAGCCAGCGCCTCACGCTCCGGGCTCCGGGATCGCGCTCTCGCCGCAGTCGCGCAGGATCTCGGCGTAAGCGGCGTCCCGCAGGGCGAGAGCAGCCGCCCAGCCCTGGCCCTTCGGGCGGATCGGCGGACCGATCGTCACGAGGATCCCCCCGCGCCGCAAAAAGCGCGAGTGGGCCCGCAGGATGTGCCGCGTCCCCCTAAGGGCGATCGGCACCACCGCGCAGCCCGTCTCGGCCGCGGCCGTGAACGCCCCCATCCGGAAGGGCTGGAGGCCCGGGGTTCGGATGAAGGTGCCCTCGGGGAAGAAGCAGACCGGCTCGCCAAGGCGCAGGGTGCGGGCCGCCTCCTCGGTCTCCTCGAGGCCGCGCGCCTGCCCCTTGGCCGCCACGAAGATCGCGCCGATGCGCTGCAGGAAGAGGCGCGCGAAGAAGCGCGCCCGGAAGCGCGCGTGCGCCACGTAGCGCGGCGCGACCGGCAGGCACGCTTCGAGCGCCAGGCCGTCGAGGTAGCTCGCGTGGTTCGCGACCAGCACGCAGGGACCGCACCCCTCCAGGTGCTCGAGGCCCCGCACCACCAGCGGGATCCCCGTCAGGCGCAGCAGCAGGCGCGAGGCCACGCGCAGGCAACGCCGGCTGCTGCCGGGCGCAAGGGCGATCATGATCCAGGCCGGCACCGCGACCAGGCCGAAGACCCCCCAGGCGTAGAGGGAGTAGAGGCCAGAGGCGAAATCGCTCGAGGCGCGGCGGAGGCGCGGCACGAGCCCGGCCGCCTCCAGCCGCAGCCACTGGCGCCAGGGCGCCGGGGCGGCGGCTCCGAGATCGCCCTGCTCGTAGCGATCGCGGCAGGCCGCACGGCGGATCTTGCCGCTCGAGGTCTTCAGCACCGTGCGCGGCGGCACCAGGGCCACGTCGTCAGGCGGCATGGCGAGCAGATCCAGGGTCACGTCGACGATCCGGGCCTTGAGCGCCTCGTCGGGCGCGACGCGAGGCTCTCTCGTCTCGGCCATGACCACCAGGCGCTCGGTCCCCGACTCCGGATCGGCGCTGCCGAAGACCGCCACGCCGCCCCTGCGGATCCCCTCGATCTCCCCGATCGCCTCTTCGAGCTCGT
The DNA here is from genome assembly GCA_036704125.1 of Pantanalinema sp. Classification (NCBI taxonomy): domain Bacteria; kingdom Bacillati; phylum Cyanobacteriota; class Cyanophyceae; order Leptolyngbyales; family Leptolyngbyaceae; genus Pantanalinema; species Pantanalinema sp. The sequence goes on from DATNQI010000070.1 coordinate 21,050, forward strand.
AGGGCGGGATGTTGCGCCCGCCCCGGATGATCAGGTCCTTGACCCGGCTCGTCAGGTACACCTCGCCGAGCGCCGTGTAGGCCAGATCCCCCGACTCCAGCCACTCGCCCCGGAAGAGCCTCGCGGTCTGCTCGGGGTTGCGGAAGTAGCCCGCGGTCGCCGAGGGGCCCTTGAACTCCAGGCGCCCCACCTCGCGCTCGCCCAGCTCTCGCCCCCTGGCGTCCACGATGCGGATCCGGTGGCCGGGCAGCGGCCTCCCGCAGGCCACGAAGCGCAGGGCGCTCGGGTCGTCCTCCTTGGCGGGGGTCGCAAGCCCGTCTCGCAGCAGCGCCTCGCGCTGGACCCGGTCGATGACGGCTCCGCGCCCGGGCGATGGAAAGGTGAGGCCGACCGACGACTCGGCGAGCCCGTAAACGGGCGTCATGGCCTCGCGCCGAAAGCCGTAGGGGGCGAAGCGATCGCAGAAGCGCGTGACGGTGGCCGGGCTGACGGGCTCCGCGCCGTTGACGGCCAGGCGCCACGCGCCGAGCTCGAGGCCCGCGAGATCCTCATCAGCGAGCTTGCGGACGCAGAGCTCGTAAGCGAAGTTCGGGGCGGCCGAGAGGGTCCCTCGGTAGCGGTGGATGGCGCGCAGCCAGCGCTCCGGGCGCGCCAAAAACGCCAGGGGGGACATGAGCACGAGCGGCATGGCGAAGTACAGGCTTCCGAGCCAGGCCCCGATCAGGCCCATGTCGTGGTACAGCGGCAGCCAGCTGACGAACACGTCCTCGGATCGGACCGCCGCCGCCTGCCCCAGGGCCCGGATGTTCGCCAGCAGGTTGGCATGCGTCAGCATGACCCCCTTGGGCTGGCCGGTGCTGCCCGAGGTGTACTGCAAGAGCGCCAGCTCATCCGAGCGCGAGAAGAGGGGCAGGGCGATGCCGCCCACCCCCGAGAGCTGCTGCGGCGTCGCCACCTCTCGCAGGCCGGGCACCAGGCCCCGCAACAGCCGCGCGAGCGGCATGACCTCGGGGGTCGTGATCATGAAGGCGGCGAGCGCGTTCGAGAGGATCCCCGCCTGGCGCCTGAGGTGGTCCTCGAGCTGCGAGGGCCGGAAGGGCGGGTAAACCGGCACGGGCACCCCGCCCGCGAGCAGGATGCCCATGAAGCAGTGGAAGTACGCCTGGCCGGTCGGCAGCATGAGGGCGACCGACTGCCCCGGAGCCAGGCCTCGCTCCTTGAGCCCCAGCGCCACCTTCGAGGCCCCGACCAGCAGCCCCGCGTAGGTGAGCGGCTCCTCGCCGTCCTCGCAGAAGACCACGTGTCGCCGCTCGGGGTGGGCCTCGACGTGCCACTCCAGCACCTCGAGCAGGGTCCTGGCGCGCTCGGGGGGCCCCACGGCTGCCCCTGTTAGAAGCACGGGCGCTTGCGCCTCCTGGGGCGCCTGGCGAGAAGCCGCCAGCAGGGGGCCCAGGAGGTCGCGCGGCGTCTCGGCCGCGTAGAGGACGCCGTCGGGCAGGCGTGCGTCGAACTCTCGCTCGATTCTCAGGAGCAGCTCCGTGCGGTCCAGGCTGTCCAGGCCGAAGTCCCGGTCGAGGGCGCTGTCCAGGGTCAGGCCCTGCGCGCCTCGGCGAGGATGCAGCTCGGTCGCGAGCTGCCGCACCGTCGCGAGCAGCTCGTCGGCGACGGCGGCGGGGGTGGTGGCGAGGTGTCCGCGCGCTGCCATGGCCCCTCCCGGATGAATCGGGGCCATGGTACCGGAAGACCCGCGTCCTCCGCTTGGCTGCTATTTTGGCCGCAAGGGCGCAGGGGCGGGCGCTTTTTTCGCCCGCCACCCGCTACCGGCAGCAGACCTCCAGGATCTCCCTGACCGTCGAGGGCCCGATGTCCTCGCGCTCGCCGAGGGCCACCTCGCCGCGACGCTCCATGCGATCCACGATCGTGGGGATCGTCTCGGCGCTGACCCCGTAGTCAGCCAGGCGCGTTGGAACCCCGAGCGACTCGAAGAAGGCGCGGGTCTTCGCGATCGCCTCGCGCATGCGCGTCTCGTCGTCGCCCTCGCGGATCCCCCAGACGCGCTCGGCGTACTGGATGAGCTTCCCGGACTTCTGCTCGCGCTTGACCTCGAGGATGGCGGGCAGCACCACCGCGAGCGTCTGGCCGTGGTCCAGGCCGTGCAGGGCCGTCAGCTCGTGGCCGATGGAGTGGGTGGCCCAGTCCTGCGGCACGCCGACCCCGATGATCCCGTTGAGGGCCATGGTGGCGCTCCACATGAAGGTGGCGCGCGCCTGGTAGTCGGTGGGGTTCGAAAGGGTCCTGGGGCCGACCTCGACCAGGGTCGAGAGGATCGCCTCGGCCATGCGGTCCTGCAGGGGCGCATCGGCCGGGTAGGTCAGGTACTGCTCGGTGGTGTGGACGAAGGCGTCCACGATGCCGTTGCCGACCTGGCGCGGCGGCAGCGAGAAGGTCGTCTCGGGGTCGAGGATCGAGAAGCGGGGATAGACGTGGCGGCTCGAGAAGGCGAGCTTCTCGCGGGTCTCCCGCCTGGTGATGACCGAGCTGCCGTTCATCTCCGAGCCGGTCGCAGGCAGGGTCAGGACCGCGCCGAGGGGCAGCGCCGAGGCGACGCGGGCACCCTTGGCGAGGATGTCCCAGGGGTCGCCCTCGAAGTTCACGGCCGCGGCGATGAACTTGGTGCCGTCGAGGACCGAGCCGCCGCCCACGGCGAGGAGGAAGTCGATCCCCTCCTTGCGCACCAGCTCGACCGCGGGCATCAGGGTCTCGAAGCTCGGGTTCGGCTCGATGCCGCCGTACTCCATGACCTCGCGACCGGCGAGCGCCTTCATGACCTGGTCGTACACGCCGTTGGCCTTGATGCTGCCGCCGCCGTAGGTCAGGAGCACCTTGGTGCCGGCCGGGATCTCGCCCGTCAGCTTCGCGATCTGTCCTTTGCCGAAGTGGACCCGGACCGGGTTCTGAAACGTGAAGTTCTCCATGGGCTCGCTGCTCCCTTCGTGCTCTTGCAAAGTCCCATTATCCCACGAACCGTTCGCGCATGCCGAAGGATCGGTCCAAGACTGGCCATCTTGCTGGACAAGGAAGCGACGCGACTTGCCCGCGCTCCGGCCCCGTCGGGTTTTCGGGAGCTCGGCAGGCCGCCACCCTAGCCAGAGAGCGCGCGTTGTGCGCCGCCGCGAGCCCCCCTTAGCATCGGGGCCGCCCGAACGGGGTTGGAGTTGACGGCCGCCAGGCCGGAAGGGAGCACAGGATGACTCGCAGAACCATGGGGACGTATCTCGCGCTGGCCTGCGGCATCGCCGCGGCGGGTTGCCAGGCGGCACCGCCGAGCGGGACGCCCGGAGGCGCGTCACGGGCGCCGGCTCCTGTGCTCAGCGCCGAGCGCAGCGTGCAGGGCCTGGATCGTGCCGGCTTCGAGCGCATGATGCAGGCGCTCCCCAAGCAAATCAGCAACGAACAGGCCGAGCGGATGCTCGTGAAGCTACCTGCCGAGAAGCTGCGGGCCCCGCTGCTCGCGGACGTGCGCCACGCGGGCTATCGCGTCAGTGCGGGTGAGGGCCAGGCGATGAGCTGGGGCCACGGGGACGCGAGCGCCATGGCCGGATCCAACCTGGATTACCGCTTCATGAGCGTCGGTGACGCCTCGCTGCCCTATATCAGCTATTACCCCTACGTCTACAACCAGAGCAACAGCTACTGGGCCCCGTACGCCGCCTACTGGAGCGGGCGCTACTACTACCCGTACTACCAGGGCTACGGCAGCCTCTACGCCCCCTACTCCTACAGCATGACCGTCCCCTACGCCGGCGTCTACGCGCTCAGGACCGGGACCATCCTGCGGTAAGCGACCCCGTGGAGGCGGTCGGGCGTGTGCCCGGCCGCCTTCTTCACGACGCCACGACCTTGACGAGCACCTCGCGCGTGCGCGGCCCGTCGAACTCGGCCAGGAAGATCCCTTGCCATCGCCCGAGCATCAGGCGACCCTGGTGGACGACCACCGTCTGGGAGACGCCGAACAGGCTCGTCTTGAGGTGGGCGTCGGAGTTGCCCTCCGCGTGAACGAACTCCCCGTGCTGGGGGATCCGCTGGCGCAGCCAGTGGAGCATGTCTCGGGGCACGTCCGGATCGGCGTTCTCGTTGAGGGTGATCGCGGCGGTGGTATGGGTGCTGTAGACCACCACCAGGCCCTCGCGCGCGCCGGATCGCGCGAGCACCGCGCGCACCTCGGCCGAAAGGTCGAGCAGCTGCTCGCGGGCATGGGTCTTCACGACCAGGGTTTCAAGCATCGTTCGATCCTTGCGATCGCGCGGCCTCAGGCGAAGGCGGGGCCGCTCGGGGGGCGCTCGTCGAAGGCCCGAGCGGCCGGTGTCGGCACCTCGAGCGGCAGGGTGACGGGGAGGGTGCCAGGCAGCGGCAGGCCCCGGCCGAGGGCGTCGATCGCCGCCTCGATCTGCTCGGGCTCCGCGCCGTAGGCGAGCACCCAGCGCTGCGCCTCGGGGAGCTGCGCGACCAGAAAGGGGCTCGAGAAGGAGACCACGGTCGTGCTCGCCCGACCGGCGATCGCCCGCAAGGGGGAGACCAGGTCCTCGGTGAGCAGGCTGCGGTCCTTGCTGACCCGGATGGGCGAGAAGACGCCGACGAGCACACCCGGCGCCGATTCGGCCTCCTGGATCAAGGCCTCCCACTGGCTGGGCGTGGTGTCACGCGAGACGATCGTGTGGCGCGCAAGGCCGTGGGCATCGAGGGCACGGCGCCACGCCGAAAGGCGCGAGGGATCGGCGCCGTCGTCCACCCCGACGCAGAGCGTCCCCTTGGCGAGGGGCGCGCCCTGCTCACCCTTGGCGAGAGTCAGGGCCTCGCGGGCCACGCGCAGCGAAAGGTCCCTGGCGGCGCCCCGGGGCGCGGGGGCGCCCGGGACGGCCAGGCGGCGCTTGGCCGAAAGGACGCGCTCGGCCGCCTCGTAGACGCGCGCCTCGCCGAGCGTACCGTCCTCGACCGCCGACACCAGCGCCGCGTGGGCCGCGCAGGGATCCGGCGGCATCAGGAGCACGTCGCAGCCGGCGAGCACCGCCTGGACCGCGGCCTCGGCCGGGGTCGCCAGGGTGGTGATGCCACCCATGAGCAGCGCGTCGCTCACGATGAGGCCCGTAAAGCCCAGCTCCTCGCGCAACAGGCCCGTCATCGCCGCGCGGCTGAGGGTGGCGGGGCCGTCGATCCCGAGCCCCGGCAGGGCCAGGTGCGCCGACATGATCGAGGCGACGCCGCTTGCGATCGCCGCGCGGAAGGGCGGCCACTCGACGGCCTCGAGGCGCGCGCGAGGCGCCATCACCGCCGCAAGGCGGGTGTGCGAGTCGGTGCCGGTGTCGCCGTGGCCCGGGAAGTGCTTTGCGCAGGCGAGGGCCCCCTGGTCCTGGCAGCCCCGGACGAAGGCCGCGACCATCTCGGCCACGCGCGCGGGATCCCCCCCGAAGCTGCGGATGCCGATGATCGGGTTGAGGGGGTCGACGGTCACGTCCGCGACCGGGGCGAGGACCCAGTTGACCCCGACCGAGAGGGCCTCGCGCGCGGTCCAGGCGCCCAGGCGGTAGGCGAGCTCGGGGGCACCGGCGGCCCCGAAGGCCATCGCGGGCGCAAAGGCGCTCAGCCCCTCGATCTGCTGGCCCGCTCCGTGCTCCATGTCGGCAGCGACCAAAAGAGGCAGGCGACTCGCGGCCCTCAGCGCGGCGAGTCGCTCGCGCGTCTGGGCCTGCCCCGCGTGGAAGAGGATGTAGCCGCCCCAGCCGTAGCGCTCGAGCTCGAGGGCCACGGCCTCGGCGTGGTAGGGCCGATCCCCCAGCTGGGCGCCGAAGAGGGTCGGACAGACGAGCTGTCCCACCGCCGCGTCGAGGCTCAGGTCCTTCGCCGTCCATCGCTCGCTCATGCGCCCTCCTCTCGCCAGGCGATCTTCGCAAAAAAAAGCGCCCCACACAAGCGGGAACAACCCCTCGTCTCTTGTTCGTACCGGCTCGGGTCCGTACGATCCCGTGGAGGGGGAATGACTCATGGTCCCGTCGCCGAGCCCGCCAGACGACCTTCAGCGCCCGCTCCTCGACGGTGAGCAGGACGTGTCGCTGGAGCGGCTCTGGTTCCTGGTGCACGCCGGCGGGATCCTCTCGTCCTCGCTCGACACCATGACCACCCTGCGGAGCGTCGCCCGGCTCGCGGTCCCTAGCCTGGCCGACTGTTGCCTGATCGACCTCTTCGAGGAAGGCGGCCTCCGGCGGATCGTGGCGGTCCACTCCGACCCCGGCCTCGAGGGCCTCACCGAGGAGCTGCGCCGCTTCCCCCCCGATCTCTCGAAAGAGGAGGGCGTCTCCGTCGTCCTGCGCACGGGCAAGCCTCTCTTCATTCCCGAGCTTCTCCCCTCCTTCCTCGACGGCATCGCCCTCGACGAGGATCACCTCGCCCTGCTGCGGCGCCTCTCGCCCCGCTCCTTGATCTCGGTGGCCATGAGCGCCCGGGGGGATCTGTTCGGGGCCATCAGCCTCTTTCGCTCGAAGGGCGATCATCCCTACACCTCGGAGGACCTGCTCGTCGCCGAGATCCTCGCCCAGCGCGCCGCCGACGCGCTCGACAACGCGCGGCTCTACCTTCAGGCCGCGCGCGCGCGCGATCGCTACCACTCGCTGCTCGACGACGTGGACGGCATCGTCTGGGAAGGGGAGCCGGGCACCCTGGCCTTCACCTTCGTCAGCAAGCAGGCCGAGGCGATCCTCGGTTACCCGCGCGAGGCGTGGCTTTTGCCCGGGTTCTGGCAGAGCCACCTCCACCCCGACGATCGCGCAGCGGTGGTCAAGCAGTGCCAGGAGAGCACCGATGCGGGCCGGGACCACCGGCTGAGCTACCGGATGATCGGCGCTGACGGTCGCACGCTCTGGATCAACGACCACGTCCGGGTCCTCACGGACCAGAGCGGCCGCCCCACCCAGCTGCGGGGGATCATGCTCGACGTCACCCAGCAGCACGCCCTGGAGGCGGAGCGCGCGCGGCTCCAGGGCGAAGAGCAGGCGAGTCGCGCCGAGGCGGCCGCAGCCAAGAAGCTCGATCGGCTCAAGGACGAGCTGCTCCAGTCGGTCTCCCACGAGCTGCGCACTCCCCTGACCAGCATCTTCGGCTACAGCGAGTTCCTGGAGGAGGGCACCGCTGGCGCGCTCAACGCGCAGCAGGGCGAGTACGTCCAGCAGATCCGGGCCGCGAGCCTCCAGCTGGAGCGCCTGGTGGACGACCTTCTGGACAACGCCCGGATCAGCGCGGGCACCTTCCGCCTCAACCTCGCACCCTCGGATCTCGGCCGGCAGATCCGCGAGGCGGTGCGCGCCCTCAGGCTCAGGGCCGCCGAGGCGGGAGTCCGGCTCGAGGTGGAGCTCGCGCCGGGGGACCTGACGCTCGCGATGGACCCGCAGCGCATCCAGCAGGTCCTGACCAACCTGATCGCCAACGCCCTGAAGTTCACCCCCCGAGAAGGCCGCATCACCGTCCGGGCCCGCCGCGAGGGGCAGCGGCTCCACTGCGAGGTCCAGGACACCGGCATCGGGATCGCCCCCGAGGACCTGCCCAAGCTGTTCCAGCGCTTCGCCCAGCTCGAGGCGGGCAGGCGCGAGCGGGGCACCGGCCTCGGGCTGAGCATCAGCAAGGCCCTGGTGGAGGCCCACGGCGGCACCATCGGGGTGTTCAGCCAAAAGGGCAAGGGCACGACCTTCTGGTTCACCTTGCCCACCACCGCCCGACGGTCGCAGGCTGCCACCCTCTCATGAGGAGCGAGACCATGCGTCGAATCACCCTTTTCGCCTCGGCTGCGCTCCTGGCCTGCGGCATTTCCGCTCAGGCGGCAGACCTCGGCACGCCGAATGAGTGGCCCTATCCCATGGAGGGCGAGCCCGCGCGCTCGGCCCATGCCATGGTCAGCACCGTGTCTCCCCTGGCCAGCAAGATCGGGGTCGACATCCTGAAGCGCGGCGGGAACGCCGTCGATGCCGCGGTTGCCATCGGCTTCGTCCTGGCGGTCACGTGGCCCGAAGCCGGCAACATCGGTGGCGGCGGCCTGATGATGATCCGTGACCCCGAAGGCGGCCTCGAGGGCCTCGACTACCGCGAAACGGCGCCCGCCGAGGCCCGGCACGACATGTTCATGGGCCCGCAGGCCGACGGAGAGGAGCGCAGCCTGCACGGTCACCTGGCGGTCGGCACGCCGGGAACGGTCCGCGGCTTTTGGATAGCCCACCGTCAAAAGGGCAAGCTGCCCTGGGCCGAGCTGCTCAAACCGGCGATCGCCTTGGCCCGAGAAGGCTTCGTGGTGGATGCCGCCCTGGCCCGTTCCTTCGAGGATCGCGCCGCCCTGCTCCGGAAAAACCCCGAAGCGGCGCGGATCTTCCTGGACCGGGGCAAACCCCGCCGGGCCGGATCCCGGCTCGTCCAGACCGAGCTCGCCCATACCCTACGCCTGATCGCCGAGCGAGGTCCCGACGGTTTTTACAAGGGGCCGGTGGCCGAGGCGATCGCCTCGGACATGGCGCGCAGCGGCGGCATCCTGAGCGAAGGCGACCTCGCCGCATACCGGACCCGGTGGCGGCCTCCCCTCAGTATCCGCTACCACGGGTACACCGTCGCCACCATGCCTCCGCCGAGCGCGGGCGGCTTCGTGCTCCTCGCCGCGCTCCAGATGGTCGAGCACGACGATTTCAAGCGGATCGGCTTTCACTCCGTCTCGATGATCCACCTTCTCGCCGAGGTGGAGCGCCGCGTCTACGCCGATCGCAACACCTACATCGGCGACCCCGATTTCTCCGCGGTCCCGATCGGCGAGCTGCTGGACAGCGCCTACCTGGCCCGGCGCCGCGCAAGCATCGATCCCCGGCGCGCGACTCCGGAGAATTCCCTGCGACCGGGCCAGCTGGCTGAGCCGCCCCAGACGACCAGCTACGTGGTCGTCGATCGACACGGCGGCGCCGTGAGCAACACCACCTCCCTCAACGACGCTTTCGGCTCGGGGGTCGTCGCTCCGGGCACGGGGGTCCTGCTCAACGGCGTGATGAACAACTTCGCCATAAGACCGGGTACCCCCAATTTCTATGGCCTGGCCCAGGGCGAACCGAACGCGATCGCTCCCGGCAAGCGAATGATCACGTCCAAGGCCCCGACCGTGGTCCTCGACCCGAAGGGGCGCCTGTTCATGGTCCTCGGAACGCCAGGTGGGGCAAGCATCCCCGCCACCCTCCTCCAGGTGCTGATCAACGTGATCGACTACGGCATGAACCTCAAGGAGGCCATCAACGCGCCCCGCTTCCGCCACCAGGCCCTTCCCGAGCGCATCGAGGTCGAGGCCGGCGGCTTTGTTCCCGGCACCCTCAAGGCCCTCGAGGAAATGGGGCACCACGTTCACATCGCGTCGAGTTCGATCGGCGACGTCAAGGCCGTCGCCGTGACGCCGGGCGCAGAGCGCGAGGGCTACGCCGATCCGCGCCGCGGCGGGACGTCCATGGGGTACTAGCAAGGAGGCAGGAACCGGTGTCCTGGTTCACAAGTAGATCAAGCCCCGAATGACCGCTTCAACACGACGTAGCCCCACCCAATTATTTTGTGGGTTCAAGCATCGTCCCGAGGATCACGAGAGCGTACCGTAGCAAATCGCAAGCGATCGCCATGGCCAACTCCTGATTCCAAGGATGGCGATCATTTTGTTCTTTATCGTGTTTTTTGGCGAGATGGAGGCCATTAATTGCATGAAGATTCTCAAGCTAGGCAGCGTTTTGCTGGTTCTTCTGACGATGGCAGTTGCTGTCGGCCCTCAAATAAAAAACGGTGAGGCGGCCTCTCTACTGAGCACGCAACTTAATTCCCCTCAGGGAAACCTCGTCGAGCCTCTTTCTAACGGCCTTCTTCTCTCCATGACAAAGAGTGACATCATAGAACGTTTCGGTCCACCAACGTACGTCACGTGGGACGATGGAACCTTCGGCTATCGAGACTTCACCGTCATTTGCGGAGGCAAGAACAAGTCAATCTGGCACCTCACCCTGAAAGAAAACATCAAGCTCAATTCCGGCATTGGAATCGGCAGCGGAATGAACGAGGTCATGAAAACATTCAACCACAAATACGACTTCATCTACGATCAATACCATCTCATCTTTTCTTACGCAGGAGATCAGGTCAGCGGAATCAAGATCGACCCTGTAAATGACGGTTTTGCACCCTATTCTGGAAAGGGATCTGCTGCGGCGCAAGCCACTGTCGGTCGTTCCGCCTTCGTTGGGCTGTGGTATGGCACCGCATCGACCGTAGGAACCATCGACATTCGTCCGGATGGCACCTACGTATACAACGGCAATGGTAACGGTACTTATGCGGTGAACGGAAACATCATTACCTTTACGGGACCTCTCTCTGCTTGGGATGGGGGGCGCGCGACCCTCGACGGGGGGAACCTGGTCTTTTACTGGCGGAACAAAAACGGCTCGAAAAATTGGTTTACATTCGCCAAGGAATAACCCCCGATGCTTGTTCCGGGGGCGCGGACCCCGTGCAACGCGAGGTCGAGCCGCCGAGGATCCCGGCCTTCCTCGTCTTGCCTCGTCGCTCGGCCGTTGTGCGCACCATCGCTCGGCTCGAACGCCACCCATTTCCGGCCGACAGCCACGGCGAGCTCCCGGCGGAAGGCGTCGAGCCGCAGCATCCCTCACTATTCTGCGCTCTTGAGTGCTGCGAAGTCTTGATTGAGGCTTGAATCCCGGATTCAAGAATGATGGGATGGTTTCACTACAGAACGGCTTCAGTTGATGTGAGGGGGCCATGGCAATCGATCAAAAGGTCGCCCTTTATACCTTGCTCTTTGTGGTGCCAGGTTTCATCTTGTCCTGGATCATCTCGCTCTTTGTCTCGAACCGCACCAAGGATGTCTCCCAGCTGCTGATCCAGTATCTGAGCTTGACGTCATTGAACTACGCCGTGTGGTCGTGGTTATTGGTTTTACTGGCAAACAAACCCACCATCTGGCTTTGGGGCCATGGATCCGTCATTGCGCTCAGCGTGTTTTTCATCATGTTCGTTAGTCCGGTCGCTATTGGGCTATTGATCGGGAACCTGATCGTTCGCAATCGAAAAGGTCCTCTCTGGCGCGCGATCGGTTTCAATCCCAACATCCTGTTCCCGGTGGGTTGGGACTACAAGTTCAATCAACTGGCCCAGGACAACCAAGCCGCTTTCCTGAAGGTCATCTTGACCGATGGTGGGGTGGTGGGCGGTGCTTTCTCGGGCCGCTCCTTCGCCTCTACCGACCCGGCGGAACGGGATCTCGTGCTCGAAGAAGCTTATCGCTATGACGGTGAGCGCTGGCATCCGGTTCCAAACAGTGCCGGCATGTGGGTTCGGGGAGACCGAATCGCGGCTGTCGAGTTCGTCTTCGACAGCAAGGAGGAGCCTCATGTCCAAGAAACCGCTCATCCAGATCGAAAACCGCCGGTACTCAATCAGTAGGTCTCCCGGTTTCAAGGGCGGGAGCCTCATGACGCATGCCACCCTTCCTGAACGAGATCTCTCTGCAACAAACGAGTGTCTTCAGCGTCAACTGGGTATCCAGCCTGATAACAATCACCCCTTCAATGGCACGCCAGAAGGCGGACCCAGCATCTATTACGACGGTCCCAAGCGAAAGCCGTAGCAAGGGATGGGCCAGGCGGCGATTCCTCACACCGCTCCTGCTTGGCGTATGACACGAGAAAAATCACTCAAATAAACCTCAGTCAGCGTGCACCAATTTGGTTGGATCGCCATGCGCTTGATTGGCGAGAAAGGGGGAAATGATGCGAACGAGGGATGCACTTCTCGGCCTATCGCTCAGCTTGCTTGTCGTCGGCTGTCCCCAGCAGTCGACGGTCCCCTCGCAGGCCGATAACGCCGGAGGCGCCACGGCACACAGCAACTCTTCTCGAAGCGCCAGCTTCATCAACACGACCAGGCAATCGCTGCTTCGCCTCTGGAACGAGCCGGACCCAGAGGGCGAAGTGAAATCCATCCGGTTTGGCATCGACGATGCGCGCGACCAGAACGCCACGCCCTTCGACCAAGCGCTTGCGGGCACCTGGGAGCTCTATCAGCTCGGCGACAGCGAGACGCGCCCTTTCGGCATTCTGCGCATCACCTCGGACGGCGCGTTCAACTACAGCTCCTACGAGGGCAAGATGATGTACGCCGTCCCTCGCAGGTACCGTGACGACCGATCCACCTACTGGCACTTCGGCGGCGGACTCCTGGACAACTTCTACGCGCGTTCGGGCTACAACACCAACGGCGTTCCCATCCTCCGTATCTACTCCGCGAACAAGAATAGAATGTCCGGTTTCGGAGTTCCCCGTTAGCGCTTCAAGGTGGTGTGGTATTCGCGCTTCATCTTCTTGGCCCCTCAAAGGGCGGCGAGACCTACGACCGTCGAAAAAATGTCTCCCTGCTTCTGAAGCAATACCTGTGCATGGGCTCCCATAACAACGCCTCATGGTCGTGGTTGCTGGTCTTGCTTGCCTATTAACCCGCCGTCTACTCCTAGGGTCGGATCTGCTGTGGCAATCTGCGCATTTTTCACGTTAGGCTGCCCAGATCTGGCCTATTGATTGGATGACCGTGTCCCGCCTATCACCGTAGTGCTGCGTGGTTCAAGGCTCACGTCATGCTGAAGCGCTTCGACCGGATGCGGGCTCACCGGGTCCGTATCGGGATGCGCGAGTATTGGGTCATGTTTGCCTGAGCGTTGGATCCGCTCGGGAGACCAGGGCACGAACCAGGCAATCCCGCCGATTCTTGGTCTACCCCTACCCGATATGCCGAACTGTCAACGACCCGCCAAACCTCGAATCAATTCTTGAAATCAGGCCCATGAACGCTCTCAGGGCCCAATCGGAAAGGTCGCTAACGGATCGACCGTCACCTTTCCAAGTCGATTCTGACTAATCGATCTATTGGGCAGTCACTTTACAAAAATCCGTCGCCTGATGGCATATTTTGATTGAGTGAATCCCTATTGATGGAGATGAGGGGGTAGTTCATGCTGAGCAGCATTGTCCTGGCTGCCGGACTTCTCGCGAAAACCATTGATATCCCACTTCCCACCAAAAACGACGTCTTTCAAGAACTGGTTGGAGACGGCAAAAAAGTTTGGCATCACGTGGGGAGTAGAGTCTTTTGGGGACCAGGTGGTAATTGCAACAAATCAATACAATTTCGCCGTGATGGCACGTGTGAAATGCAAGCCTGCCTGGATGGCAAGCCGATAAAAACCCAGGGAAAGTGGATAATCGGAGCGAAGGGAGCTCTTGACTGGACCGTGCTGATAGATGGCAACCCCTACCTTGTTCAAGCTCGAAAGGACAGCAGAAGCGAATATTTGATCATCTCTAAACCAGCTCCAGCCGGGGGAAAGAATGTTGACGAATTCTATAAGCACGAATCCCAATAGCTTTCACAAGAAAAATGTGTATCGCCATGAGGAATGACCAACCAGATCCCCCGAAAATCGCTGATCCAGACATCATCAAGACCATCACCAGCCTCCTACCATCGTGTATCACGGTGCTTGGCATCCTCGTAGGGGTCTGGCAGTTCAACACTGCAAATCGCATCGCCGACGCTACCGAATTCAAGCGAAGATTTTGGCAAGAAAAGCTCGAAGTCTATCGTCATGCTGACACCATTGTCGGGGAAATAGCCGAAGCCTCATCGAATGGACTGAAGAAAAGCACGATTCGAAAGAAAGCCAAAGAGTTCGATACGCTCTACTTTGGTTTGATTCCATTCATCCAAACCAGAGAAGACCAGAAGGTACGAGAGGCAGGCGAGGCACTTCACCGGGAACTCAAACACTACCTCCTCTTTAGCGGAAGTAGTACCGAAAGGATAGAAACGCTCGCGATAAATTTTGTGAAAGCCACCCATGAGTCATTGATGACAACCTGGAAGGAGGTAAAGGACTAATCTCAGTCTTGAAGCGACTAAACCATGACGGTGCTTTGCGCAGCCTTCTCGGCTCTACCTCCCGTGGGCGTATCCGGCGCCCCTTAGAGCCGGAAACGCACCCCGATGATCGTGCCGCCGCCGAGGGTCAGCTCCGCCTCCGGGGTGAACCGGGCGGAGACCTCGAGGCTGGTGTGCGGCCCGAACTTCACCATTCCCTTGTCGTCGGCCATGAAGGTGACGGTGGGCGAGAAGGTGATGGGCAGGGCGCGGCCGAAGAAGTGCGGAAAGTCGTAGCGGTAGCTGAGCGCGAGGCCCGCCTCGCCCACCGGGATGACCAGAGGCTCGCTCGCGGTGCCGTCGAGCTTGGGGGGGCCGTAGGTCTGCACCGCCGTGTAGGCCCCGACCAGGCCGAAGGCGATCGCTCCGGTGTCGCGCACCGTGTAGACCAGGTGCGCCGAGGGAGTCAGCGCGGTACCGACGCTGCCGTAGTAGACCGAGGCGCTGGTCACCGAGCCGCCGAGCGTGACCGGGCCGGCCGACACGTTGAGGCCGGCGCCGGTCATGCCGAGCCCCAGGTTGAGACCCTGCTCCAGGCCGGCGCGGGCCTGGACCGAGGCCTGGGCGGGCAGCGCGAGGACGCCTGTGGCGAGAAACGCGAGGGTGAGAATGAAGGGTGCTGCTTTCAACGGGTACGCTCCCTGGCAAAGATGGGGAAAGGCGGAGCAATCAAGAAAAGCCCTGCGCTTCCCAGCGAGAATACGACAGGATAATTACATACCCGATCGCGCCGGATCTTTTTCGGCCGCCTCGCCCGGCCGGGCCGCGGCAAGACCCCTCGGTTGATTGGAAGCAGCGCTCGGGTGGTAAATTGCGAAGGGATCACCCTCGAGCAAGGAGGCGAAGCGTGGACGTCGACGGAAAATTCAGCCGCTACCTGATCGCCTCTGGCCTCGTCGAAGAAGCGATCGTGCAAAGGGCTCGCGCCTTCCAGGCGGATCATGCCTTCCTGCGGATCGGGGAGATCCTGACGCAGACGCAGGCCCTGAGCTTTCCGGAGCTGCTTGCTGCCCTCCAGGGCTACCGAGCCCAGTGCAAGCTGGGCCAGCTCCTGGTGCTCGAAGGGATCATCACCCATTCCCAGCTTGAAATGGCCCTCGCACGCCAGGGGAAAGTCGGCGGTCTGCTGGGTGAGATCCTGGTGCAGCTGGGGAGTTGTACCGACGAGCAAGTGACCGAAGCCCTGGCCATCCAGAAGAAGCCCCTGCAGGCCGGTGCTTGAGGGTCTTCCTGGCCCCGCCGGGCGATCCCGTCAACCGGCCTTCGCTGAAGCCGCGCCCATCCCCGCCATGAACGTGGCGGGGATGGGCGTCAGACCGTGGCGACCTTCTTGGAAAGTAGCACGTCCTTCGCGCGACTGGTACGCTGCTACGGAGCTGAAACTTTTCTCGCTCCGCGAGCGTAGTAGAGGTGAGCCGTTCCTCTTGGTCCCCCTTCAGCAGAAAGCGCCATGAAGCAACTCTTGAAAGCGACCCTCCTCTGGTCCGCCCTCGCCTGGGGCGCGAGCGCCGCGCCCGTCTCGCTCGACGCCCTCGTCCGGCAGGCGCTCGATCAGCACCCCGGCCTGCAGTCGGCCCGCCAGAGCGCCGCCGCCCAGGCCGAGCGGGTGGGAATCGCCCAGGCCCCCAACCTGCCCCAGGTCAACCTCAACTCCAGCCTGCAGTACAGCACCAACCTCTCCAACGCCCAGACGAGCGCCCAGCCCTTCGCCCTCTCCACGGCGGGGCTCTCGCTCAGGCAGCAGCTCTTCGACTTCGGCAAGACCGACGCCGAGGTCGCGATCGCCCGCGCCAACGCCGACATCGGCGCGCTCTCGGCCGAGAGCCAGGCCGTCGACATCGCCTACGGCGTCCGGCAGGCCTACCTCCAGTGGGTGCGCGCCTCGAAGATCGAGCTTCAGGCCCGCACCCGCCTCGACTCCGCCTCGCGGCTGCAAGCCCAGGCCGAGGCCTTCTGGAAGGCGGGCAAGCGATCCAGGATCGACGCGACCCGCGCCGCGGCGAGCCTCGCCCAGGCCCGCGCCGAGCTGATCGCGGCCCACACCGGCACCGAGCAGGCCCAGCGCGCCCTGAGCGCCGCGGTCGGGCAGGATGCCCCCGTCTCGGTGGCGAGCGCCTTCCCGCCCCTTCCCGCCGAGGCGACGCAGCCCCTTTCGGCCCTCGAGCAGGCGGCCCTCGACCGGCACCCCGCCCTCCAGTCGAGCGCCGTGCGCCGGCTGCGCGCGGACGCCACCCTGCGCTCGGCCGAGAAGGCCAACCTGCCCGACGTCAACCTCGACGTCAACTACGGCGTGCGCGCCCGCGACCTGACGCCGGGCCAGAACTGGACGGCGGGGGTCGGCTTCACCATGCCCCTCTTCAACGGCTTCTCGAGCGATCGCCAGCGCGCGGCGGCGGGCTCCGAGCTCGCCGGGGCCGAGGCCGCCGGCCGCGACCAGGCCCTCCAGGTCCGCGCGGCCCTTCAGCGGGCCTACCTCGCCCTTTCCGGCACGCGCGATCGCCTGCCCGCCTCCGAGGCGTCGCTCCGAAGCGCCAGGGAGAACCTTGCCCTTGCCGAGGGCCGCTACCAGGCGGGCGTCGGCTCGATCATCGAGGTGAGCGACGCCCAGGCCCTCCTGGCGAGCGCCGAAAGCGAGCTCGTCCGCGCCCAGACCGACTACCACCTGGCCGCCGCAGACCTCCTGCGCGCCGCCGGCCTCACGGGGATTTCGAAATGAGCCAACACCGCACGCTGCTTGTGACCCATGACTGCAACCGGTCGGTGAGGCTGCGACGCACGCTGGTGACAATCGCCTGCACCCTCTTCCTCATCGCCGGCTGCTCGGGCGAGAAGGCCCCTGCCAAGCAGGGCGGAATGGGCGGCAAGAAGGGACCCGGCGGCGCGGTCACCGTCTCGCTCGAGAAGGTGGGACCGAACGACCTCAAGGAGACCCTCTCGCTGACCGGCACCCTCGCCGCCGACCGCCAGGTGGCGATCGCCCCGCGCGTCTCGGGCCGCCTCACCGAGGTGCTCGTCGCGATGGGGGACCCCGTAAAGAAGGGCCAGCCCCTCGCCCGGCTCGACGACGCCGAGCTGCAAGCGGCACTCCAGCAGGCCCAGGCCGCGGTCGAGAGCGCCCGCGCCACCAAGCGCCAGCGCGAGATCGACCACGCCAACCTCGCGCGAGCGGCCACGCGCAACCGCGAGCTGCTCGCCAAGGACTTCATCTCCCGCCAGGAGTACGAGGACGCCCAGGCCAAGGCCGACGGCTCCCAGGCCACGGTGGCCCTCGCCGCCTCCGAGGTGACCCGGCAGGAAGCCGCCCTGCGCGAGAAGCGCGAGGCCCTCTCCCAGGCCGTCGTCGTCGCCCCCATGAGCGGGGTGGTCGGAGCGCGGCTGCTCGAGCCGGGCGCCATCGCGGGCCCCGGCCAGACCGTGCTGACCCTGGTCGACGCGAGCCGGCTCAAGACGGTCGTCCAGGTGTCCGAGGCGGCGCTGACGCGCCTCAAGGTCGGTTCGCCGGCCACCGCCCAGGTGGACGCCTGGCCGGACCGCACCTTCGCGGCCAGGGTCGCGCGCGTCGCGCCGATCGTTGCGACCGACACCCACACCGCCCAGGTGGAGCTCTCGCTCGCCGACCCGACCGGCGCCCTGCGGCCCGGGATGTTCACCCGCATCTCCTTGACCCTCCAGGAGCGCAAGGGGGCCCCCACCGTGCCCATCCAGGCGCTGATCAAGCTCCAGGACCGGGACGGGGTATTCGTCGCCGAAGAGGGCAAGGCTCGCTTCGTGCCGGTGCGCACCGGGATCGTGACCGAGACCCGGGCCGAGGTCGTCGAGGGCCCGGCCCTGGGCGCCTCGGTCGTCACCATGGGCAACCACCTGCTGCGCGACGGCGCCTCGATCCGCCTCGAGGGCGAGCGCCGCGGCGGGGGCAAGGGCCGCGGCCAGGGGAAGGGAAAGCCGAATGAATCTCACTAAGCTCGCCATCACGCGGCCCTTCACGGTCGCGGTCGGCTTCCTGGTCGCGATCCTGATCGGCCTCTTCTCCCTCATGCGGCTGCCGGTGGACCTGATGCCGGACATCAGCTACCCCACCGTCTCGGTCTCGAGCACCTATTCCGGGGTGGGCCCCGAGGAGATCGAGACCCTGATCACCCGGCCCATCGAGGAGGCCGTCTCGGGCGTCCAGGGCCTCGAGGAGGTCACCTCGACCTCGGCCGAGGGCCAGAGCCAGGTGCGCCTGAGCTTCCGCTGGGGCACGAACCTCCAGGAAGCCATCGACGACGTGCGCGCCCGCCTGGACCGCATCCGCAACCGGCTGCCCGACGACGCCACCGCCCCCAACATCCGCAAGTTCGACATGGCCGCCATGCCGGTCTTCTTCATCGGGATGGCGGGCGACATGCCGGCGGCCTCGCTCAAGAAGCTCGCCGACGACCAGGTCAAGTTCCGGCTCGAGCGCCTGCCCGGGGTGGCGGCGGTGGACGTGCGCGGCGGCCTCGACCGGCAGATCCACGTCGAGATCGACCGGCACAAGCTCGCCTCCTACAACCTGACCATCGACCAGGTGAGCGCGGCCCTGGGCCGCGAGAACCTCAACGCGCCGGCGGGCGATTACCGCCAGGGGGCGCGCGAGACCGGCCTGCGCGTCAGGGGCGAGTTCACCAACGTCCAGGACATCGCCGACACCCCCATCGTCAACCGCGGCGCCACCCCGGTGCGGGTGCGCGACGTGGCCGTGGTCAAGGACGCCTACCAGGACGTGAAGCGCGCGGTGTACATCGACGGCGTGCCGAGCCTCAACATCGCCATCAGCAAGCAGTCGGGATCCAACACCGTCCAGGTGGCCGAAAGCGTCAAGCGCGAGATCGAGGCCATCAACCGCGACCTGCGCGGCGCGAGCCTCTACGTCACCAACGACTCCTCGCGCTTCATCTCGCGCGCCATCCACCACATCGCCAACGACCTGGTGATCGGCTCGGCGCTGGCCGTCCTGGTGCTCCTGTTCTTCCTGCGCGACCTGCGCAGCACCCTCATCGTCGCGACCGCCATCCCGGTCTCGGTCATCGCGACCTTCGCCCTTTTGTACTTCCAGAACTTCACCCTCAACACCATGTCGCTCGGCGGCCTGGCGCTCGGCATCGGGCGCCTGCTGGACGACTCGATCGTGGTCATCGAGAACATCTTCCGGCACCGGGAGATGGGAAAGAACCCGCTCCAGGCCGCCCTCGACGGCACCAAGCAGGTATCCTTGGCGGTGCTCGCCTCGACGGCGACCACCCTCGCGGTCTTCGTGCCGCTCATCTTCCTGACGGGAATGACCGGGGTCATGTTCAAGCAGCTCTCGCTGGTCGTCGTCTTCGCGCTGACCTGCTCCTTGATCGTGGCCCAGGGCCTCATCCCCATGCTCAGCTCCCGCTTCCTCAAGGACGAGGAGGCCCCCAGGCAACCCGCGGTTCGCAAGGTGTACGACGGCATCGGCGGCTTCCTGGAAGGCCTGGAGCGCGGCTACGCGAAGAGCCTCGAGTGGGCCCTTTCGCGCGGCAAGCGCGTCGCGGCAGGGATCGCCCTCGTCAGCACCCTGAGCCTCCTGCTCTTCCCCCTGATCGGATCCGAGTACATGCCGAGCTCCGACGAGGGCGAGGTGCGCGTCAGGGTCGAGATGGCGGAAGGCACTCCCCTCGAGGGCCTCGAGGCCGCCTTTTCGAAGATCGAGGCCATCGTGCGGCGCGAGGTACCCGAGGCCCTCACCCTGCAATCCGAGCTCGGCGGCGGCGGCTTCGGCCTGAGCGCCTCCAACACCGGCACCCTGCAGGTCAGGCTCGCGGACCGCGCCGATCGCAAGCGCTCCAACGAGGAGATCGCGACGGCGCTGAGGCCCAAGCTCTCGGGCATCCCCGGCGTGACGGCCCGCGCGAGCGCCTCGGGCGGCAACCGCATGATGCAGATGGGACAGACCGACGCCAGCAAGCTGGGCGTCCAGATCCGCGGCTACGACCTCCAGACGGCCCAGCGCCTGTCCAAGGAAGTCGAGGCCGCCATGGCCGCCACCCCCGGCATCGCCGACGTGCAGGCCGAGCGCCAGGGGGGCCGTCCCGAGACGGTGTTCGCCGTGGACCGCCAGAAGGCTTCGAGCCTCGGGGTGACCACCACCCAGGTCGCCCGCGCCCTGGAGTCGGCCATGCTCGGCACCAGCGCCACCATGCTCCGCGAGGGCGGCGACGAGTACGCCGTCTTGGTGCGCCTCGCACCCGAGCAGCGCAAGTCGATCGACGACGCCCTGGACCTCAGGCTCACCAGCTCCTCGGGTGCGCCGGTGGCGCTGCGCGACGCGGTCAAGGTGCTCTCCGGCACCGGCCCCACCCAGATCAAGCGCGAGAACAAGGAGCGGGTCTACAACGTCTCGGGCGAGATCGAGAGCAAGGACCTGGGCGGCACCGTTGCGGCCCTGCGCGAGCGGCTCGCCGGGATCTCGCTGCCCAGCGGCTTCGCCCTCCTGGTGACGGGCGACTTCGAGCAGCAGCAGAAGTCCTTCAACGAGCTCGCGACGGCGCTCGCGCTGGCGCTGTTGCTGGTGTTCCTGGTGATGGTCGCGCAGTTCGAGTCGCTGCGATCGCCGTTCATCATCTTCTTCTCGGTGCCGGCGTGCGTGGTGGGGGTGGTGCTGGCCCTGCTCGTGACCCACACCACCCTCAACGTGCAGTCCTACATCGGGGTGATCGTGCTGGTCGGCATCGCCGTGAGCAACGGCATCGTCATGGTCGACTTCATCGACCAGCTCCGCCGCGAGGGGGTGCCGCTGGCCGAGGCGGTGCGCCGGGGGGCGCGGGTGCGCCTGCGCCCGGTCCTGATGACCAGCGTCGTCACGGTGCTCGCCATGCTCCCGATGGCGCTCGGCCTCGGGGAGGGCGGCGAGTTGCAGTCCCCCATGGCCCGCGTGGTCATTGGCGGCCTGCTCACCTCGACGCTCATCACCCTGTACCTGGTGCCCATCGTCTACGGCTGGATCAACCGCAAGGCGCAGGTCGTCCGTCAAGAGGAGCTGTCCGTGCTCGCGTAATGGAAGCAAACTTGCCTTCCAAGCAAGCTGTTGCGCGTTCGAGTCGCGTCGCCCGCTCCATCACAAAGCCCTCGGCCTGGTGGCCGAGGGCTTTTGCCATACGCCACTACACGCTTCAAAACGTGAAACCAATGAAACAGATGAAACGAGTTTTGTTTCATCGGGCTGGCAACAGGTAGGTGTAGCGTTCCCGGACATGGGTGAGAGTCACCCCCCATTTCGGCCTTTGCTCGGTGCTCTCAACATTTCAACTTTTCAACTTCAGACTCGCCCGCACCGCTTGACAAGCGTAAGGCCTCCCCTTAGGATTGCATCATCATGAGAATGATTCTCATTTGCAGACACTTCCAGTGAGGAGGCTTGCCCCATGTCCACGTTCGACTTGCCGTTTCCCGCCGAGGGGCTCGACCCCGCCAAGATGCCCGGGCACTGGCTCCTGGCCCGCCTCGGCAAGCGCGTGCTTCGCCCCGGCGGCATCGAGCTGACCCGGGAGATGCTGAGGGGGCTTGCGATCTATACCGACGACGACGTGGTCGAGTTCGCCCCCGGCCTGGGCACGACCGCCCGGCTGACGCTGCAGCTCTCCCCGCGCAGCTACACGGCGATCGACCGGGACGAGGGGGCCGTCGCCCAGGTGCAATCAATCCTGAAGGGGCCCCTGCAGCGCTGCCGGATCGGACTGGCCCATGAGACCGGCCTTCCCTCTTCGTCGGCCACGGTCGTGTACGGCGAGGCGATGCTCACGATGCTGACGCCGCAGATGAAGCGCCAGACGGTGCGTGAGGCGTTCCGCTGCTTGAGTTCCGGTGGGCGCTACGGCCTTCACGAGATGACCCTCGTGCCCGACGACCTGAGCGACGAGCAGAAGGACGAGATCCAGCGAGAGCTTTCCGCGGTCATCCGCGTGGGGGCGCGCCCCCTGACCCAGCAGGAGTGGCGCGAGCTTCTCGAATCCGAGGGTTTCATCATCGAGCGGTGCGCCACGGCCCCCATGCACCTGCTCAAGACCGTTCGGCTCATTCAGGACGAGGGGCTCGGGGGGGCCCTGCGGATCGCCTGGAACACGCTCAAGGATCCCGTGGCCCTCAAGCGGGTCCTCGACATGCGCAAGGTGTTCCTCAAGTACGAGGCGCAGCTCGGCGCGATGGCCCTCGTCGCCAGGAAGCCCTGATTAGCCCTGGCTCCCCCGGGCCTTGCCCGTGTAGGTCCAGTGCCAGTCCTCCCAAGACATGGGCTGGTAGAAGCCGAACCTGGCGGCGTTCCGGCTGAGCCAGTCGTGGACCCCGCCCGAGAGCTCGAGGTCGAGGGCGCGGCCGCTGCGGTGCTGGCTGTTGCCGGGCGGCGCCACCCACTTGCGGGCGGCCGCTTCCGAGCCGTACTTGGCCACGGCATCCTTGAAGAGGCCCGCCTGGTAAGCGTCGCTGCGGTAGGCCGAGGTGATCCCGAGATCGACCCCGTCGGCCCGGGCGGCCGCCTGCATGGCGTCGAAGGCCTCGGCAGTTCCCTTCAGCATCTGGAAGCCCTGAAGGCTGACGAGATCCGCCGGGTTCGCGGCCTCCTTGAAGGTGCCCGCGGAAGGCTTGCTGTCGGCCACCGGTTCCGGGGCCGCCACGTGGATGCCGAGCTTGCCCCAGGTCTCGGGCCCGACCACCCCGTCGACCGTGATCCCCTGCTGCTGCTGGAAGGCCTTCACCGCCACCTGCGTCATGGGCCCGAAGACTCCGTCGACGGAGCCCGGATCGATGCCCATTTCCTTGAGGCGCTGCTGCATGGCCGCGACCGCCGGTCCCGAGTGCCCGACGCCGAGCACCGGCCCGCTGCCGCCCCCGCTCGAGACGGCCGGGGCGGGTTCCGCTGCGGGATCGGTGAGTTGCTGCACGAGACCATGAAGCTGATCGAAGAGGCCCTGGATCGGCACGCCGCCGCCAGCAGCAACCGTAGGCTCGGCGGGCGAGGCGGCCGGGGTCGAGAGGGCGAGCGTATCCTGGGCGATCGCGCTGGCCTTGGGCTGCGGCGCGATCACCGGATCGCGCTCGAAGCGCGGTGTGACGGCCGGGGCGAAACGCCCGGAAATTGGCATGCTCATCTCGGACTCCTCGACGATCCGGGGGACCCCCTTGAATCCTATCGCCCCATTCCCTGGTAACTGAGTAAAACTTTTCCTAAACCTGCATTAAGCCCGGCGCGGCTAACACCCAGCCGAGTTTTCCCGCTCGGGAACATGGCGTCACACGCCGCCCGGATTCGATCTCTAATTCCCGAGCGGGAATTTTTACTTGAAGGGACGTCGAGATCGCGCTAGAATTCCCGTACAGGAAAAAAACATGCAAATCACGACCGCTCAGGAACTAGGAAGCCTCATTCGACGGACCCGCAAGGCGCAGGGCCTCACCCAGGCCGAGCTTGCGGGCGCCTGCGGGGTTGGCGTACGCTTCATCGTCGACCTGGAAAACGGCAAGCCCACCTGCGAGCTCGACAAGGCGCTCAAAGTCGCGCGACTGCTGGGAATTCGCCTGGCAGCAGAACACTGAGGACGCGCTCATGCTTTCTCGATGCCTATCCGTTCGGCTAAACGGCATTCCCCAAGCCATCCTGGAACAGGATGAGCACGGCAAGCTGCGCCTGACTTACCTGCCGGAGGCCACGAGGGCGCTCTCGCTCAACCTGCCCCTTCGCGAAGCCCCCTACGAATCCGACGCCTGCGAGGCCTTCTTCGGCGGCCTCTTGCCCGAAAGCGAGCAAGCTCGAAAGGCCATCGCCAGACGCTACGGCATCAATGCCAACAACAGCTTCAGTCTCCTGCGCGCCATCGGCTACGACTGCGCGGGCGCCGTGTCCTTGCACGCCCCAGATGAGCCGATTCGCTCGGCAGAGAGCTTCCTGCTGGACGGCCGGGTGCTCTCGCAGGCGGAGCTGGCTCGGCATATTCGGGAATTACCCGAAAAACCGCTGTTCACCGGGATCGATGGTCTGAGACTCTCGCTGGCGGGCACCCAGGACAAGGCGGCGGTGTGCATCATCGACGGGGAAGTGGCCCTGCCCCATCACGGCACGCCCACCACCCACATCCTGAAGCCCGCGGTCTCCGCGAGCGTGGACTCGGTGCGCAACGAATTCATCTGCATGAAGCTCGCCGCGCTGATCGGCCTCGAAGCCCCGTCGGTCGAGATCCGCAGCGCCGAGGAAATCCCCTACCTGCTCATCGCGCGTTACGATCGAACTTTCCTGCCGAACGGCCACATCGCCCGCATTCACCAGGAAGACTTCTGCCAGGCACTGGGGAGGTCCTCCCTGCGCAAGTACCAGGCAGAAGGTGGCCCTGGGTTGAAGGACTGCTTCGCCTTGATGCAGCGCACCAGCCAGCCCGCGTTGTCGATCACGCGCTTGCTTCGCCACCTCATCTTCAACGTGCTCATCGGAAACTGGGATGCCCACGCGAAGAACTACTCCTTGCTTCACCAACCCAATGGACGCATCGCGCTGGCCCCGGTTTATGACGTGCTTTGTACGCGGATTTATCCCGACTTCATCGATCGCATGGCCATGAAGATCGGCGGCTACTACGAGGTCGATCAACTGATCGAGCGCCGTTGGCGGTCCTTCTGCGACGAAGTGGGAATCGGGTTCAACCTGCTGAGCAAGACCCTGATGGACACCCACGCCGCGCTTCAACAAGCGATCCAGCATGGCTTTCCCGACCTCGACGATCCGCGCTCGCGCCAGATTCTCGCTTTCATCGGCCGGCATGCCACGGACGTCTTGAGGCGGTTTCACCCCCCCGCCGCCTGATCCTCGCTACTGCCTCCGAGCGATCGTCAGCAGCTGCGGCGGCGTGGCGTCGGCCGGGTAGCTGAGCGTCACCTTCACCTCGTAGTGCGTGCGGGGCGGGACCTCGACCGTCTCGAAGGGCGGCAGCAGCTGGCCGTGCCGCAGCACCAGGTGGGTGTAGCGGACCTCGGGGAAGCCCCTGGCGTCTTGCCACTCCAGCTTCACGGGCCCCCGGAAGGTCACCGGCCGGTTGGGCGGATCCAGGTAGACGGCCGTGCGATCGCCCTCGGCCCTCACCGGGTGAGTCAGGGCGAAGGTGTAGGCCCGCGGGGTGGGATCGGGGTTGTCCAGGGGCACCCTCAGCGCGTAGGTCACACCGTAGTTGCCGTGCGCCTGGTAGGCGGTGTCCGGGTAGCGCCGCACCAGCGGCGCGCTCTGGTTCTGGCCGGTGCCGAGGCGGTTGAGGTAGGTGGTGGCGATGGGGAAGGAGACCTGCTCGCCCACGCCCAGCGAGGCCCGCTCCTCGAGCAGCGTGCCGTCCCAGCGATCGCCCTGGCTCACCCCCGCCACGCGCCCGAAGCGAAACGCCCCCTTGGGAGGCGGCAGGGCGGGATCGAAGGGGGTCGGCGCCGCCTCGCGCGGCCCCGCCATGAGCGGGGTCCCAAGCAGGAGGGCGTAGTCGCCCTCGGAAGGGGCGATCCAGCTGCCGTCCGGGGCCTTGACGGCGAAGCGCGCCACCTGCGAGAGGTAAACCATGCCATCGCTCTTCAGGCGAAGGACGGTGGTGCGGCCGTTGACCGCGGGCGGGATCGGCACGCTGGTCGGAATGCTCCAGCTGCGCACGAGCTTGGTCGCGCCGGGCAAGAGGGTCTGGGCGATGCTCGGGACCGATGACCGACCGTGCAAGAGGTCGGTGGCGACCCGATCCCCGGGCCCCGCGTACACCACGCCCTGCGGGTCAAAGACGAGGGGGTCCAGCGGCTTGAAGACGGCGTCCGGCTGGCTCAGGTAGCTGGCGCCGCCGACCAGGTCCAGGTTGACGGGGCGATCGCCGAGGTTGGTCGCGAGCAGGCCCACGTACAGCTGCCGCGCCCCCGGGGCCTCGTCCTTGGCGATATGGTGCGAGAAGACCGAGAAGGCCCCGGAGAACGGAAGGTCCAGATGCGCGGAGGGGGTGGCTGCGCTCGCCGCCGGCAGGGTCGAGAGCAAGATCCCCTCGCTCTGCACCACCTCGGGGCTGTTGCTGTTGAACACGAGCCCAGCGTCCAGGCCGCCCGGCAAGGCCCGGATCGCGCCCGGAACCTTGACCTCGACCTGAGAAGGCGGGCTTGCTCCGGGTGCCGGCTGCGCCTGCTGCTGGGCGGCGCATGCCGAAAGCAGCAGCGAGGCCGCGAGCGGCGAAAGGATGCGATGCGTGGTGCGGGCCATGTCCTGTCCTCCTGCTTCAGGATAGCAGGCGGATAGGGGCCTATGCGAGCAGGCGGTGCCAGCGATCCTGGTCGCTTTCGATGTCGCGGGCGTGGCCGTCGAGCATCTCGAGCGCTTGGCGCAGCTCGGCAACCTGGGGCTGCAGCTCCAGGATGTCCTTCTGGTACTGGGCGATGATCTTGTGGGCGCCCTCGATCTCGGCGAGCAGCAGCTGCAACTTGTTGTGCAGGCGGCTCTGCTCGGCGTGGACGGTGCGAAGCAGGGCTTCGTCGAGCTCGGCGTGACGCGCGGCTTGGATGCGCTTGTAATCCATGGCCTACAACCCCCTCGTGCTCGGGCATCGTCGCCCGATTTGCGGTTCCACGGAGCCTTTATCTTGACGGGGTTTTCCCCCGGAGAGGTCGCCGACGCGCCTCGGCGTTATGTCGCCCTCCTTATACCCGCCAAGTAGACGATCCTAGCGATCGCATGGTTCCTTGGCCCGCGTCACCAGCGGGTGACAGCCGATCGAGGGACTTCGGCTCAGGCCAGGTTGCGGCGCATCACGGCGAGAAGGTCGTCGAGGAAGCTCTCGCCGAGCGAGGGCGCCTCGCCGTCGATGGCCTGGGCGACCACCCCGAGCTTCTGGGCCAGGAGGCGCTCGATCTCCTCGTCGAGGGTCCCCACCGCCGAGAGGTAGGTGACGGTGACCGCGTTGCGCTGGCCGATCCGGTAGGGGCGATCCTCGGCTTGCAGGTGCTCGGCCGGGACGAACGAGTAGTCCACGAACACGACCTGGGTCGCCGCCGTCAGCGAGAGGCCGATGCCCGCCGCCTGGAGGTTTCCCGCGAAGACCCGGATCCCCGGGTCATTCTGGAAATCATCAACGGCTTGCTGTCGTTGACTTGCTGACTCGGCACCCGTCACTCTCACGCAGGACGCCGCGAAATGCGACACGACGGCATCGATCACCACCTGATGACATGCAAAGATGATGACCTTCTCCCCCGCCTCCAGGATCGATTCGGCCAGCGCGATCGCCGCGGGGATCTTGGCGATCGCCGCCGCATGGCGCAGCTTGGCCACCTCGGCGAGCAGGGTCTTGCGGGGCACGCGCTTGCGCTTGGCGAGCCGCGCGACGTAGTCGAGCCAGACCTTGCGGTAGGCCGCGAGGTCCACCTCGACCGGCATGTAGGTCCGCAGCTTGGGGGGGAGATCGAGCACGGCGGCCTTCTTGCGGCGCAGCAGCACGCCTTCGAGCTTCTCGTGCAGCTCGTCGAGGTTGGAGGCCCCGTTCATGTCCCAGCCGAAGGCCCCCTGGAAGGCGGCGCAGTAGCGCAGGGCGAAGGCGAGCTGATCGTCGCCCAGGGGGTGGCGGATGGCCCGCAAGAGAGCAAAGAGGTCGAGCGGTCGGTTGGTGATGGGGGTGCCCGTCAGCAGGTAGACCCGCTCGGCGCGATCCGCGATGCCCCGGATGCGGCCGTTCGGCAGCGATCGCGCCGTCTTGCGCCGGGCCTTGCGATCGCCGCCGAGCACCAGGAGCGATCGCTGCGAGCGCAGGTTCTTGATGTAGTGCGCCTCGTCGAGAATGAGGCAGGCCCACTCCTTGGCGAGCAGGGCCGAGCGGTGCTTGCGCAGGACGTCGTAGTTGACGATGGTCCAGCGCGCGCGGGCAAAGGCGCGCCCCACCACGCTCACCTCAGCCTCGTGGCCCAGGGCCAGGCGGATCTCGCGCTCCCAGTTCAGCTTGAGGCCCGCCGGGCAGACCACCAGGATCTCGCCGGTCGGATGGGCCTCGTGGGCCGCGATGATGGCCTGGCGCGTCTTGCCGAGGCCCATGTCGTCGGCCAGGAGGGCCCCTCTCACCTCGCGCGGGCGCATGAGGAAGTCGATCCCCGAGACCTGGTGAGGGAAGAGCCCGGGATACCGGCTCGAAAGGTTGGGAACGGCGCGCTCGTAAGCCTCGAGCAGTCTCGCGTTCATGGCCGCGGTCTCGGCCAGGGCCTCGCCCGAGATCCGGCGAAGCTCGGCGAGGGCCTCCTCGGGGGCTTCCGCTCGCGCCAGGCGCTCGGCGAGGTCGGGGGCGAGCCAGGCGGGGACGTGCCAGCGCCTGGTCTCGGGATCGAAGCTGCGGAAGCGCATGCGCTTGATCGCGGCCACCCAGGTGGGCTGGAAGGGAAATTCGAGGACGAGCTCGCCGTCCAATAGCGAGACATGGAGGCGGGAGTGTTCCGGAGTCAAATCAGCGATCGCGTCGGGGCGGTCGCGACGGCGACCTGCGGGACCCGGTTCAGGTAGAGGAGGCTGGGGCCCTTGGCCGTCAGGTGGATCTCGGTGGTCGAGGTGTTGTGCAGCTCGAAGAAGATCCCGCTCGGGAAGGGGATCGCGAGCAGGACATGGATCAGCCGGCGCAGGATGGCCCCGTGCGCCACGACGGCCACCCGGCCACCGGGATGCCGCTCCTGGATCTCGCCCATGAACGAGTCGAGGCGCGCGCGGGTGTCCTCCTCGGTCTCGGCTTGGGGCACCTGGGCCCAGTCGCCGGAGTCGACGAAGCGGCGGTGCTCCTCGGGGTAGCGCTCGGCGATGCTCGCCCAGCTGAGCCCTGAGAAGATCCCCACGTCGATCTCGCGGATGCGCGCATCGACCCTCAGGCTCAAGCCCAGGCGATCGGCCAACGCGCGGCCCGTCTGGTGGGCGCGCTTCAGGTCGCTCGCGTAGATGGCGTCGAAGCGCTCGTGGGAAAGCCCCTCGGCGAGAGCCTGGGCCTGGGCGAGCCCCTGCGGGTTGAGCGGGGAGTCGAAATGGCCCTGGACGACTCCCATTTGGTTGGCGACGGATTCGCCGTGGCGAATTAGGATGAGCTGCATGGTGATCTAACGCTACGGCGCCGGGCCCGGCGGCGTCAAGCAGGCAGTGATAGAATCCAGAGGCGAGAGGGGACGACCATGCCGAACCGCCTGAGAGACGAGACCAGCCCGTACCTGCTTCAGCACCGGGACAACCCGGTGGACTGGTACCCCTGGGGGCCCGAGGCCCTCGAGAAGGCCAGGACCGAGGACAAGCCCATCCTGCTCTCCATCGGGTACTCGGCCTGCCACTGGTGCCACGTCATGGCCCACGAGAGCTTCGAGAACCCCGAGATCGCCGCCCTGATGAACGCGCACTTCGTCAACATCAAGGTGGACCGCGAGGAGCGCCCCGACCTCGACAGCCTCTACATGGGCGCGGTCCAGGCCATGACCGGCCAGGGCGGCTGGCCCATGACCGTCTTCCTCACCCCCGAGGGCCATCCCTTCTACGGGGGCACCTACTTCCCGCCCGCGGATGCCCACGGCCGCCCCGGCTTCCCCACCCTCCTGAGCGAGCTCGCGCGCGCCTACCGCGAGCAGCGCGCCGAGGTGGACGCGAGCGGCGAGCGGATCAGCGAACACCTCAACCGCCGGCTCGAAGCCGCCGTGCCGCCCGCCGCCTTGACGACCGCCCTCTTGGACGACGC
The DNA here is from genome assembly GCA_036704125.1 of Pantanalinema sp. Taxonomy (NCBI): domain Bacteria; kingdom Bacillati; phylum Cyanobacteriota; class Cyanophyceae; order Leptolyngbyales; family Leptolyngbyaceae; genus Pantanalinema; species Pantanalinema sp. The sequence goes on from DATNQI010000070.1 coordinate 50,800, forward strand.
CGCCCAGCACTTGCGCCGCCGCTTCGACCCCGTCAACGGCGGCTTCGGCGGGGCGCCCAAGTTCCCGCCCAGCATGGCCCTCGAGTTCCTCCTGCGCGACGACGTGCGCACCGGCAACCCCCACGACCGCGACATGGTCGCACGCACCCTCGCGCACATGCACCGCGGCGGCCTCTACGACCACCTGGGCGGCGGCTTCCACCGCTACGCGGTCGACGCCGAGTGGCGCGTGCCCCACTTCGAGAAGATGCTCTACGACAACGCCCTCCTGAGCCGGCTGTACCTGCTCGCCTACCAGGCCTTCGCGCAGCCCGTCCACCGCGAGGTCGTCGAGGAGACCCTCGACTGGGTCGCGCGCGAGATGCGATCGCCCGAGGGCGGCTTCTACTCCACGCTCGACGCGGACAGCGAAGGCGAGGAGGGCGCGTTCTACGTCTGGACTCCCGAAAGCGTCAGGGCCGCGGTCGGCCGGGCGGCGGCCGTCGTCTTCGAGCTGGCCTACGACGTCACCCCGGAAGGCAACTTCGAGGGGAAGAGCGTCCTGAACTTGCGCCAGCCGCTCGAGACCACCGCCCAGCAGCTGGGATACTCGCTCGGCATGCTCAAGGAGGAGCTGACCCTGATCCGGGCGAGGCTGTTCGACGCCCGCTCGGCGCGCGTCGCCCCTGCCCGGGACGAGAAGGTCCTGACCGCCTGGAACGGCATGATGCTGCGCGCCTTCGCCGAGGCCGCCCGCGTCCTCGAGCGCGAGGACTACCGCGAGATCGCCGTCATCAACGCCGACTTCCTGCTCTCGCGAATGCGCCGGGACGGCCTGCTGCTTCGCTCGTACCGGGACGGAAAGGCCAAGCTGAACGCCTACCTCGAGGACTACGCCAACCTGATCGACGGCCTGATCGCCCTCCACGAGGCCACCTTCGCCCCGCGCTGGCTCGAAGAGGGCAGGGCCCTGGCCGACGCGATGATCGCCGAGTTCTGGGACCCGGATCTTCCTGGCTTCCACGACGTCGGCAGGCACCACGAGGAGCTGGTCGCGCGGCCGCGCGACGTCTACGACAACGCCACGCCCTCGGGCAACTCGGTGGCCTGCGACGTGCTTCTCAGGCTCTCTGCCTACCTGGGCGACGAGGCCTACCGCGCCTGCGCCATGCAGGCCATTGAAGGCCTGAGCGGCGCGATGGGCAAGTACCCCGACGGCTTCGGGCGCCTGCTCTGCGCGCTCGACTTCGCGCTCGCGCCGACCAAGGAGGTCGCCATCATCGGGCCGCTCGGCGAGCACGCGACGTGCGCCCTGGTCCGGGCGGCCTTCGCGGACTACGTGCCGCACAAGGTCGTGGCCGCCGCCCCCGCGGCGACGGCCACCCCGATCGTCTTTCTGCGCGATCGCCCCGTGTGGCGCGATCGCCCCACGGCCTACGTCTGCGTGGATCGGAAATGCGGGCTGCCCGTCACCGACCCCGAAGCGCTCGCCGCGGAGATCCGTCGCACGTGAGGAGGGGTGCGTCGCCCGCGCGCCTTCACCTGCCGGCCGAGAAGTCCTGAAAGAGGCATCCCCCTTCGCCCGCCATCCCCGAGTCCCACTGGTAGCCCCAGAGGTAGCGACCCGAGCCCAGGGCGGCCACGCTCTGGGCGCCCTGGCTACCCTGGTTGCTCGCCCCGTCGAAGGTGAAGGTCCGCAGGCCCTTGGCCGGGATCAGCTCGGAGATGAACAGCGCCTGCCCTCCCGGGCCGCCGCGGTCGTGGATGCGGAAGCGGTAGGTGATCGCGAGCGGATAGGGCTCGAAGCGCGCCGTGAAGGGGAAGCTCACCGACTGCCCCTGGCCGGGCGAGTTGCGCATGCCGACCAGGTACACGTCCCATGCGGGGAAGACCCCCCCGTGCGAGGCCGTGACCTGGACGGTGCGGGTTCGCCAGAAGCCGACCCGGTTGTTGTCGCTGTCGTTGTAGAAGTGGGCGTAGTACTGGCCGTCGGGCACGTCCTTGACCCGGTAGATCCCGCTGGCGTCGGTGGTGAGCCGATAAGTCCGGCCGGTGCGGTTGTTGATCACGGTCAGGGGGATGCCGCTCGCGGGCTCTCCCCGGGTCAGGACGGTGCCCGCCACCTCGCGCGCGCCCACCTCGGGCGGGGCGGGCGTGGCGTAGGGGTAGGGCGGCGTCGGGCCCGTGACCGGCGGCGGTGAGGTCACGGGCACGGGGGGAGGGGGCAACTCCACCGCGGGAGGGGAGGTAGGGGCGGCGGGAGGAGCGGGAGGGGGGCTCTTCGCCCCGCATCCCGCCCCGATGGCGGCCATCGTCAGCCCGCAAACCAGGTGAATCCTGCGCACCAAGGTCGGCACCTCCGCTTGTTCGGCCAAGGAGGCGTCACGCCTCAAGGCTCGATCGCTAGAAACGGTTCCGTCCCAACCCTAGCGACCCCACGCCCCTTGGGCCACGGGCAAAGCGGCCGAAAGATCTCGGCAGAGGATCAGAAGGCGCGCAGCATCTCGCCAGGGGCATTGGCGCCGAAGGCGTCCACCCCCAAGGCCGCCATGCGGCGGGCCTCGTCGGGGGTCCGCACCGTCCAGGCGAAGAGCGAGAGTTCCGCCGCGTGCGCGAGCCGGACCTGATCGGCGTCGACGGTCTCCACGCTCGGCCCGACGGCATCGGCCCCGGCCGCGCGGGCCATGGCCGCCGGATCGACGGGCAGGGCGTGATAGAGGACCCCGGCGCAGCAATCCGGCGCAAGACGCTTGAGCGCCTGAATCGCGAAGTGGTCGAAGGAGATGAAGAGGGCCCGGTGCGAAAGCCCCGCCTTGCGCACCTCGGCGACGACGGCCGCCTCGATGCCGGGATAGCGGCGCGAACCGGCCTTCAGCTCGATCACCACGACGGGCAGGGCGCCGCGCCGCTCGCCCTCCTCGTTCACCAGCGCCAGGAGCTCCGAGAGCAGGGGGATGGGCTCGCCCGAAAAGCGCGGCTCGTACCACCCCCCCGCGTCCAGCTCGCGCAGCGCGTGGTAGGGGTGATCGGCGAGTAGCCCCTGGCCGCTGGTGGTGCGCTCGAGGGTGAAGTCGTGCATCACGACCACCTGGCCGTCGGCGCTCAGGTGCACGTCGCACTCCACGCCGTCCGCCCCCTGGGCGAAGGCCTCGCGGAAGCTCGCGAGCGTGTTCTCGGGCGCGCAGGCCATCGCCCCCCGGTGACCGATCACCAGGGGGCGCGAAAGCGGGGTCTCGAGCGGGCGGGACGCCACGGGCCTAGTTGGAGGCCCAGTCCTTGGCGGCGACCTGGGCGAGCCTCGCGACGATCGCCTTGTCGTCGATGATGACGCCCATCTCGCGGTTCTTGGTCAGCGAGTTGGTGGTCAGGTTCTCCGAGCCGATGTAGGCCTTGGCGCCGTCGGCGATGACCAGCTTGGCGTGCAGGCCGACCGTCTTGATGAACTTGACGTCGGTGATGCCGGCATCCGCGAGCTGCTTGCGCTGCTTCTCGTTGCCGTCGTAGCCCGAGTCCTTCTCCGGGGCGTGGTAGGAGAGCTGGACGGTCACGTTGGCGCCGGCCTTCTTGCGAGCGGCCATGTGGGCGACCACGTCCACGTCGTCCATGAACTCCACCTGGACCGTGAGGTCCTTCTTGGCCGAGTCGATCAGCTTGAGGATGCGCTCCTTCGAGTTGGTCGGGCTGACGACCAGGTCCTCGTCCTTGGGCACGATGGGGCGCTCGTCCCAGTCGGCCTCGAAGATCTCGGTCAGCTCCTTGACGTCGGAGGGCGAGGTGTCAAAGACCAGGTACTCGCGGTTCTTCTGGAAGGCGGCGGCCGAGAAGTTCATCGTCATGATGAAGGCGCCCTTGCCGTCGATGATCATGGACTTCTGGTGGGTGAAGACGAACTGCGGGCTGGAGCGCTTGACCCGCACGCCGTTCGCGGTCAGCACCTCGAGGGCGGCGCGGTTGACGTTGATGGAGGGCTTGGGCAGCTCGCCGGGCTTGGGCATGACGGGCATCACGAAGGGCTGGTTCTCGAGGATGATCCGCACGTCGAGGCCGGCCTTGGACTTGGCGATCAGCGCGTCGGTGATCTCCTTGGTCACGCCCGAGTAGGTCAAAAGGTACATCTCGAGGAGGATCGACTTCTTGGCGCCGTTGATCGCGTCGAGGATGGGCTGGTGGCCGGACTCGGGCATCACCATCAGGGACAGCTCGCCGGGCTTGTGCGCCTTGGCCGTCAGCTTGGTCTGATCGACGGAGCCCGCGGAGAGCATGGGCACGCCGCACCCCGTCAGCAGGCTGAGGCCGGCGGCGGCGGTGACCAGGAGGTGCTTGAGCGGGCGGCGATTGTGCATCGTGCGGTCCTTTCCCTTGAAGGAAATCTCAACGCGGCTTAACTGTTCGTTAATGCCTATTGGGGTTATCGCCCGTTGAACGAAAAAGTTGCGTGTGAATTTTCCAGGACTCGCGCCCTGACGTCTTGTCCGGCATGCGCTTTTCACCTAGCATGAGGGGGTCATGTTTCAGCAAACGCTTGATGCCACGCCCTTCATCTCCTCGGCACTCGCGCCCGCGGTCGCGATCTCGGCGTGCGCGATCCTGGCCTCCAACGCGCAGAGCAAGTACTCGTCGCTGGTGGACCGCATCCGCACCCTGAACGCCGAGCGGCGCGAGTTCCAGCACCTGGATCCGATCTCGGTGGCCGATTCGCTGCGGATCAAGAGCCTGGATCGGCAGATCGCCCTGATCTTTCGGCGCGCCCGGCACATGCGCGACGCGATCTTCCTGCTCTACGCGGCGATCGCCTGCATCATCTCGACGTCGTTCCTGATCGCGGCCATCCAGTACTTCCAGATCAAGACCCTGGGCCACGCCCCCAAGGTCACCTTCCTGAGCGGGCTGGTGCTGGTGCTCGCGGCACTCGTCAAGGAGCTCCTGGAGGTGCGCCTCACCTTCCGGGTGGTGCGCTACGAGCTGGGGCTGTTCGACCCGGACGCGGCCAAAGAGGCCGAGCGCAGTTTCCGCGGCGTCTGAGCAAACCGTGGCGAAAAAAACCAGCCTGAAGCCTCCCCGCCCCTCGGTGGGGCGGGGGATCAAGCGAGCGCCAATCTCAAGTCTGACCTGATTACCCCTCGACGGGCGTCGCGTTGAGCCGGGCCACGGGGCCCAGGAGGGTGTAGGCCGCCGCCACGGCGAAGCAGCCCGAGGCCAGGCCCAGGGCCAGCCGAAGCCCGATGAAGTCCGAGAGGCTCGTCAGCACCAGCCCCGCGACCGGCATCAGGCCGAAGGTGGCAAGGCCTGCGATCGAGGAGACCCGCCCGCGCAGGTGGTCCGGCGCCCGCTCCAGCATGGTGGTGTTGGCCAGCCCGAAGAAGGTCGAGCTCGACACGGCCAGCAGGGCGATCAAGGGGGCCGCCATCGCGAAGTTGGCCGCCGCCGAGAGGCCCAACAGCGCGAGCACCATCCCCGTGCAGGCGAGCCCGATGCGCCCGAGGCGCTTCTCGCGCGCGACGTTGAGCAGGCCCAGCGCGCCGCCGAGCGAGCCCGCCCCCGTGATCGCCATCAACAGGCCCATCCCGTCGGGACCGAGGCCCAGGGTCCTGGTCGCGTACAGCGGCATCAGGATGGCGGTCAGGGGAAAGACGAAGACCGTGTTCGCCGCCATCAGGCCGATCATCGCGAGGGTCATGCGATCGGATCGCACGTAGGCGATGCCCTCCTTCATCCCGCTCGATCGCGCGGCCTCCTCGGCCTCGGTCCCCACCGCGCGCGGCTTGAGGGTGGTCAGGGACGTGATGAGCGCGAGGAAGCTCGCGGCGTTGACGAAGTAGGCGATCGCCGCCCCGAAGGCCCCGATCACCCAGCCCGCCACGGCGGGCCCCACCAGGCGCGTCGCGTGGAACACCGTCCGGTCCATGGCGATCGCGTCACCGATCTCGTCCTTCTCGACCAGCTCAGGCACCAGCGCCGAGACCGCGGGCATCTCGAAGGCCTGCACGACGCCCAGCACGACCGCGATCGCCATCACGTGCCACATGGCGACCTTGCCGGTCAAGAGCAGCCAGCCCATGGCCAGGGCGGTGGCGATCTGCACCAGCTGGGCGACGATCAGGATCGCGCGCTTGTCGTGACGGTCGGCGAAGACCCCGCCGGTCATGGTGAGCAGCAGCATGGGCACGCCCGAGGCGAAGTTGACCAGCCCCAGCATGAAGGCCGAGTGGGTGAGCTGGGCCATGACCCAGCCCTGGGCCATGTTCTGCATCCAGGTGCCCGCGACCGAGATGCCCTCGCCGATCATGTAGCGCCGGAAGGGGCCGGGGCGAAGAACGCTCACGGCCTTTCTGAATCCGGCGGGCTTTTCGGTGGTCACAGGGGCTCTCTTTCAGTGGTCACAAGGCTTTGAGGAAACTACCAGGGTAGCACGACCCATGCCCATCCTGCCACCTGATATGATGAGGAAAAGCCCGCTTGTTTGGATGAAGGAGGCGGCGATGCGCACGCTCGCGGCGACCCTGGCCATCGGCACCCTCGGCCTGGCGCTGTGCGCCCCGGCGGCCTCGGCCAACACCCTCACGCCCGACGGGGGCCTCTTCCCCAAGCGCGACAGCCTGTTCATCCAGGCCACCGACCTGCCCCTTCGCGAGGCCCTCATGCTGATCTGCGACAAGGGCGGCTACAACGTGGCCCTCTCGAGCGAGATCGGGCGCACCAAGGTGGACCTGAACCTGCGCGGGGTCACCCTCGACGAGGCGTTCACCAGCCTGCTTCTGGCCAACGGCCTCTCCTACAAGAAGAGCGGCAAGACCCTCGTCATCCGCCCCGGCGAGGAGTGAGCAGGTGACGGCGAGGGGCGCATTCGGTACGATAGAAGGCCCATGGGCCACCTGGACTCGCACTGCCACCTCGACTCAAGCGCCTTCGAGCCCGATCGGCTCGAGGTCGCTTCGCGCGCGATAGAGCAGGGCCTCTCGGATCTGATCGTGCCGGGGGTGACGGTTGCGGGCTTCGAGCGAAAGCCGCTCGCGGTCCCGGGGCTGCGGCTCCACTACGCCGCGGGCCTGCACCCCGCCTTCGACCACCCCCCAGACGGTCTCGATCGGCTGGAGGCCGCCCTGAAGACCGGGCGCTTCGTCGCCGTGGGGGAGACCGGGCTCGACAAGCGCTTCATGAGGCCCGAGAGCGAGGCCCTCTGCGCGGCCCAACTCGATCTCGCGTGCGCCTTCGAGCTGCCGGTGATCCTGCACGTGGTCCACACCCACGAGGCCGTGCTTTCCCTTCTCAAGGAGCGGCCAGGCCTCCGGGGGGTGGTGCACGCCTTTGCGGGCTCGCGCGAGGTGGCCGGGCGCTACCTGGGCCTCGGCTTCAAGCTGGGGCTGGGCGGGATCGGCACCTGGGAGAGCGCGCAGAAGCTGCGCAAGGCGATCGCAGGCTGTCCCTCGGACGGCTACGTGCTCGAGACGGACGCCCCGGATCTCTCGCCCGAGACGTGGCGCGGGCGCCGCAACGAGCCCTGCGCGCTCCTGGACGTGGCCGAGGCGGTGGCGCGGCTGCGCGGAGAAACCACGGAAGAAGTCCTGACCTGCTCGGACGCCAACGGGCGGGAGTTGTTCGGCATCAGTCAGAAAGAGGAGTCATGAGGCAGGAACTAGCGGAACGCACCCACATCCTGGTGGGCGAGACCGGGCTGGATCGCCTGCGCTCCGCCCACGTCCTGGTCGCGGGCGTCGGCGGGGTGGGCGGCGCGTGCGTGGAGGCCCTGGGCCGCGCGGGCGTCGGCACCCTGACCCTGATCGACATGGACGTGGTCGCCGCTTCCAACTGCAACCGCCAGGTGGTCGCCCTCACCTCCAGCGTCGGTCGCCCCAAGGTCGAGGTGATGGCCGAGCGCCTGCGCGACATCAACCCGGACATCAAGCTGAACCTCGTGCAGGAGCGCCTCTCGCCGGGCGAGGCCGCGAGCTTCCTTCCCGACGACGTGGACGTGGTGCTCGACTGCATCGACGCCCTCACCTCCAAGGTGGGGCTCATCAAGGCCGCCCAGGAGCGCGGCGTGTTCGTGGTGTCGAGCATGGGCGCCGGCGCGCGGGTGGACCCGACCCGGGTGAGGGTCGCCGACCTCCTCGAGACCTACGGCTGTCCCATGGCCACCGCCATGCGCAAGCTCAGCCGCCGGAACGGCATCCTGCCGGGGGTGCGGGCGGTCTTCTCGGACGAGCCCGCCCTTCCGCACGTCGCGCGCGAGTGGGTGCCCGGCGCCGGCCCCCAGAAGACCGTGAACGGCACCATCAGCTACATGCCGGGGACCTTCGGCTTCTTCGTGGCCTCGGAGGGGATCCGCCACCTCCTGGGCGACCTCATCCCGCCCCGCGCGGTGGTGGGGGCGCCGCCCCTGCGCCGCAAGACCAAGCAGGGCTAGGCAAGACAGGCCCCGGCGCGAGTCGCGCCGGGGCCTGTCTGCAAGAAGGCTAGGCCAGGTTGTAGGTGTTCATGATCGAGATCAGCTTGTCGTCGTAGCTGGGGTCCGTGGCGTAGATCCCGGTGATGTTGGTGGCGAACGCCTTGGGGTCCTTGTCCTTCTCGTACTGATCCATGGCCTTGGTGTAGTAGGACTTCAGCAAGACCTTGGCGTGCTCCTCGATCGCCTGGTCGAAGTTCTCGTACTTGGCGAAGTTGGCGTCGATCCGGATCCACTGGCCGTTCTCGTACTCCGAGGTGTTGACCGAGGTGGTGCCGGCGGGGCCCGAGCCCTTGATGCCGAAGACGTTGTAGCCGCCGATGGCGGACTTGCCCCAGCCCGACTCGAGGGCCGCCTGGGCGAGGGTGACCGCGGCCGGCACGCCGTACTTCTCTTCGGCGGCCTCGGCGGCGGGGCGCAGGACATCGAAGAACGCTTCCTTGTCGTTCGCCCCCAGCTGCTTGAGCTGCTCGGTGGTGACCGAGGCGAGGTTGGAGGCGGGCTTGGCTTCAGGCTTCGGCTCGGGCTTGGGGGCGTAGAGCCACGCGACCATGTCGTGAAGCGAGGAGATCATGGCGGTGAAGGCCCCGTAGACGGCCTTGGGACCAGCGACGGCGGGCTTGGCGGGCTCGGGGGCCTGGGCGGGCTCGGCGGCCTTGCCGGGGATGGTCAGGACCATGCCGGGGTAGATGACGTTCGGGTCCTTGATGACGCCCTTGTTGGCGGCGAAGAGTTCGGGCCAGCGATTGCCGTTGCCAAGCGTCTTCTGGGCGATCTTCGAGAGGCTGTCGCCCCCCTGGACGGTGTAGGTGCCGCCGCCCGCGCGGACGAAGGTGTCCTGGCCCAGGCTCGGCTCGGCGGCGGGGGGGGCGCCCGCGGGGGCAGCCACGGCCTGGTGCATCCGACCGAGCAGGGCGCGGTACGTGTTCGTCTGGTTCGTATCGGCTCCCTGGATGGCCATTTCCCGACCCCTTTCGCTAGACGCCCGACCCGGCTGGGTCATTAGCTTTCATATCGCCTGGCGGCTCCCGAGATCCGGTAAAGGCGGCTTGAAGTATTAGTTAACCCTTCACTAAGCAAGCAATCTGTCGGCAGGCCAGGCAGGCATGCTAGGATAAAAGGCCATGAAGACGAAGAAGCAGGCGGCACGTCGTGCCCAGATCCGCAGACGACGCATCTTCCTCGGGCTATGCCTGGCGGGAATCCTCTCGCTCGGCGCCTGGAGCGTCAAGCGTGCCATTCCCCCCGCGCGCCCCCGCCCCCCGCAGGCCGCCGTCGAGCGCAACGCCCAGGTGATCCGCCACGCCGCGGCCCTTCAGCAGGCGCTGGACACTTACGCCCGGGCGAACGGCGGCAAGGTCCCCCGCAGCGCCAAGGCCCTCAGGCGCGAGGTCCTCGAGGGCGACGCCTTCCCCAAGGACGCGGTCCCCATCCGCCTCCTGGACGATGCGAGCGGCGAGCCGCGCGAGGCCGACGTGGGCGGGCTCGGCTATTCGAGCACCGACGCTCGCCGCTACCGGCTGTACGGGGTCGGCCACGACAGGCTGGGCAAGCCCGCGATCATCATCCAGCTGGGCGAGCCCCTGCGCTGAGCAAGACGAATCCCCCGTCCCGGGCCCGGGACGGGGGATTCGTCGTACTTCGGGGTCAGTTGGCGACGCGGATCCGGCCGGTGGCGGGGGGAACGACCGTGGGGTGCGCCTTGATGGCCTCGAGGGCCACGTCGCGCAGCACCACGCCGGTGGGCCGGTAGTTCTTGCCCGTGGCGAAGGCCTCGTAGCCGTCGTTGCCCTGGGCCAGGTAATCGATGGTGGCGACCTTGTAGTAGCGCTTGGGGTCGAGGGGGACGCCGTTGACGCGGATGTCCGAGGCCTTGCCTTCCTCGACCGCGAAGGTGACGCCCGAGTACTGGAGCTGGGCCGCGCGCCCCGGGATGCCGGCCGCCTTGTCGATGAAGCCCTTCAGGACGGCGCCGTCCACGTCGAGGGTCACCAGGGCGTTGTCGAAGGGGAAGATGGTGAAGACGTCGCCGACCTTGATGGGGCCGGGCTGCAGGGCCGCGCGCAGGCCGCCCGCGTTCATGATGCCGATCTCGGCCTTGGCCCTCTCGCGCATGATGTCCGCGGTCCAGTTGCCCAGCTCGCAGTCCTTCTTGTACTTGCCGTCGGCCGAGAGGCCCTTGGGCGCGTCGCCGATGACGACCGCCATCCGCTCCTCGATCTTGTCGTTGTAGGCCTTGACGGTCTCGGCCACCTTCCGGTCGTCGGCGATGTCCTTGGTGACGGGCAAGAGCTTGCCCTCGTAGGAAACGACCTTGCCGCCGTCGACCTTGAGGTCGAGCTTGCCCACGTACTCGCCCCACTGGAAGCCCTGGACCACCAGCGTCCGCCAGTCGCCGTTCACGACCTCCTTCGGCTGATCCAGCTTGGTGTGCGAGTGGCCGCCGACGATCACGTCGATGCCCTTGACCTTGCCCGCGAGCGCCATGTCCTCGTCCAGGCCGCTGTGCGAGAGCATCACGACCAGATCCGAGCGCTTGCGCAGCTCGGCGGCGGTCTCTTGGGCGACCTTGAGGGGCGAGACGAAGGTGAAGCCCTTCTGGTTCTGCTTGGCGACCGCGCCCAGGGCGTCGAGGCCGAGCACCCCGAACACGCCGACCTTGAGGCCCCCGCGCTCGAAGACGTGGGTGCCCACGAAGATGGGCTTGCCGGTCCTGGGGTCGAGCAGGTTGGTCGAGATGAGCTTGAAGTTGCGGTTGGCCGCCTGCTTCTTGAGGTTGTCCAGCCCGTTGTCCAGGTCGTGGTTGCCCACGGTGGTCGCGTCGTAACCCGCCTGATCCATGGTGAGGTAGTCGGGCTCGCCGGCGAAGAAGTTGAAGAGCGGGGTGCCCTGGAAGGTGTCCCCGGCGTCCAGGACGAGCACCCGATCGAGGGAGCCCTTGAGCTGGGAGATGAGGGTGGCGCGGCGCGCGATGCCGCCCAGGTCCTTGCCCTGGCGGGTCTCGTAGGGCAGCAGGTGGTCGTGGGTGTCGTTGGTGTGCAGGATGGTCAGATCGACCGGAGCCGCCCAGGCCGGGACGGTCGCCGCCGTCCACGCGAGCACCATGCCGATTACGCCGAGTTTACGCACGCGGATCTCCTCATCGTCGGGGATAGACGGGCCAAGCGTCTCTTTTCCAGCCTGGGACGACACCATCTTAAGCCCGCGCCCCCATGGCTTGCAACCGGCGCGCGTCCCCAGGCGGCGGCGTGGCGGGGTTCGAGCGGGCATTCAGGCCCTCCGTGCTATAATACCGGGACCCCGGCTAGCAAGGGGAACCCGGCTTGCAAGAGGAGGACTCGCCCATGGTGTCGCTACCCGCACCCGTTCAAGAGCTCTGGAATGTCTGGCGGGAGATCGAGGGCAAGGCCGGCCAGCCCATGACCCTGGGCCTCGTGGCCGCCCCGGGCCCCGAGCGCGATCACTGGCGCGACGCCCTGCTCATCGGCAGCAGCAACGCCGAGCGACTCCATGCGATCGACCCCGACGAAGCGCACCCCGCCGTGGCCGACCTGTACCTGGTGCTGGTGACCAGCAGCAGCAGCGCGATCGCCCGCGAGATGCCGGCGCTCACGCACCTGGACCGCTCGAAGCTCGCGATCGCCCTGGTCGGCATCCCCGATCACCTGGCGGCCACCCGGGAGCGCGAGCTGATCCACGCCCTTTCGCTCGACGCCGATCAGGTCGTGCCCGTCGCCTCGCTCAAGGAGCTCGCGGGTCCCTTCGCCCGGGTGCTCTTCGATCGCTTCCCCGAGCTGGTAATCCCGCTGTCGCGCCAGTTCCCCATCTTCCGCCACGAGGCCGCGTGGCAGGAGGTGCAGGCCACCGCCAAGCAGAACGGCGTGGTGGGGGTGATCCCCATCCCGGGCGCCGACATGCCCCTGATGACCGCCAACCAGATCAAGATGATCCTTCGCATGGCGGCCATGTTCGACATGCCCCTCGGCGTCGATCGGGCCCGCGAGCTGCTCGCGGTGGTCGGCGGGGGGTTCGGGCTGCGCACCGCCGCGCGCCAGATCGCCAAGTTCGTCCCGGGGCCCGGCTGGATCCTGGGGGGCGCCATCGGCTACTCGGGCACGCTCGCCATGGGCAAGGCCGCCCTCGAGTACTTCCGCCACAGCGCCCCCTCGCACCAGGTGACGGTCACGACGACCGCCATCCCCGTGACCGACCAGCGCATGAGCGGCACCGAGGGCCCGGTCTAGCCCCATGGCCACCATCCTCGCCATCGAGACCTCCTGCGACGAGACCTCGGTCGCCGTCGTGAAGGACGGGACCGAGATCCTCTCCAACGTCATCGCCTCGCAGATCGACCTTCACCAGCGCTACGGGGGCGTCGTGCCCGAGGTCGCCTCGCGCGCCCACATGGAGGCGATCGGGGCGACCCTCGAGACGGCGCTCGGCGAGGCGGGAATCGCCTGGGGCGACGTGGACGCGGTGGCCACCACCTTCGGGCCGGGCCTCCAGGGCGCGCTCCTGGTCGGGCTGATGGCCGCCAAGGGTGCGGCGTGGGCGCGCGGCATCCCCTTGATCGGCGTGCATCACCTGGCCGCTCACATCTGGGCCAACAAGATGGCCCACCCCGACCTGCCCCTGCCCTTCCTGTGCCTGCTGGTCTCGGGCGGCCACACCTCCCTGGTGCGGGTGGACGGCCCCGAGCAGTTCACGACCCTGGGCGAGACCCGCGACGACGCCGCGGGCGAGGCCTACGACAAGACGGCGCGCCTCCTGGGCCTCGGCTATCCCGGCGGGCCCGTCATCGACCGGCTCGCCAACCAGGGCAACCCGACCGCCTACGACTTCCCGCGCGCGTGGCTGGACGGGGCCTCCGACTTCTCGTTCAGCGGCCTCAAGACCGCCGTCAGCCGCGTGATCGAGAAGAGCAACACCGCCGGCATGCCGCTCAGCATCCCGGACGTGTGCGCCTCCTTCCAGCGCGCCGTGGTGGACGTGCTGGTCAAGAAGGCGATCGCCGCCGCCGAGCGCGAGGGGATCACGGCTATCGCGGTGGCGGGCGGGGTCGCGGCCAACCGCGAGCTGCGCGAGCGCCTTTCGGCCGAGGCCGCCAAGCGCGGCTGGCGCTTCGTGGCGCCTCCCATGACGCTCTGCACCGACAACGCCGCCATGATTGCGGGGCTCGGGTACGAGCTGTTCAAGCGGGGTCGCTTCTCGGGAATGGACCTGGCCGCCATCTCGCGCCTGCCCCTCGAGAAGCTGGGCGTGGCCGCCTCTCGGGGTCGGTGACTCGCTCAAGCGAATGGTGGGCTTCCGCAACATCGCGGTGCATGACGACCAGAGTCTGCAGTTGCCCATCACCGTCAATGTGATCACGCAACACCTGGACGAATTCCTGCGCTATTCCGCAGCCATCCTCAAGCGAGATGCCCGCCCGACAGGAGAATAGACCTCGTGCCTCTCGTTCGGGCAAGGGAGGGTCATCATCCTCACACCGCGAGGGGATCGCACCTCGCGGCGCAAGCACCTCACCCCTGGCAGAATAACAGCATCAAGAGCGCACACCTCACCTCTCTGAGCAAGAAGAAGGCCCGCCGGACGCACACCCGGCGGGCCTTCTTCATTTCATGCGTCGAGGCGCGCGATCGCGGCGATCGCCCCGGGCTCGGGCGTCACGAACACCGCCTTCTCCTTCTCGTAGATGACCAGCCCCGGCTTGGCACCGGCGGGCTTCTTGAGGTGCCGCCGCTGGGTGAAGATGACGGGCACCTTGCCGCTCTCGCGCGCCTGGCTGTAGTAGGCCGCGAGCATGGCCGCCTCGTCGCGGGTTCGATCGGGCAGCTCGCTGCCGCTCGCGCGGACCAGCACGTGGGAGCCCGGGATGTTCTGGGTGTGGAACCACCAGTCGTCCTGGCGCGCGAGCTTCATGGAGAGCTGGTCGTTCTGGCGGTTGTTCTTGCCGACCAGCATCTCGAGCCCGTCGCTCGACACGAAGCGCATGGGCTCGGTCACGGGCGCGGCCTTCTTCGGCTGCTTGTACGCCGGCACCGGCTGGATCTCGGTGCGGATCTCGAGGAGCTCCTCGAGGCGATCGCTCAGGCGGATCGAAGTCTCGACCCCCTCCCAGTAGGCGAGATCGGCGTCCACCTCCGCCAGGAAGCGCTCGCTGGTCTCCAGCCCCCCCTTGGCCTTCTGGTAGCGCCTGAAGTAGCGCTGGGCGTTCTCCATGGGAGTCAGGCGCGGATCGAGCGGGATCGAGACCTTGGGCGATCCCTCCAGGTAGTAGTTCTCCGCCACCAGCGCCGTGCTGCGCGGCGCAAGGCCGTAGCCGTAGGCCTGGATCAGCTCGCCCCACTGGCGCAGCTCCTCGGCCTGGCGGCCGACCTCGACCGTCTCGACGAGACCGACCCTGCGGCTCTTGAGCTTGTCGAGCCGCTCGTTGACCAGGCTGGAGAGCTGCGCGCGCTGGCTGTCCAGGCGCTCCGAGGTCTCGCGCGCGCCGTAGTACGAATCGAGCATCTCGCTGATCGAGACCTCGGGCGTGGGCTCGGCCCCCACGGCGAGGACCCGGTACTCCCAGCCCGGCCCCGCGCTCAGCTCGGGGCGGAAGCGACGCCCGGCGAGGTGCTCCATCGCCGTCGTCCACACCGTCTCCAGGCGAGAAAGGGCATCGGCGTCGAGCGAGTCGGCCTTGGCCTTGGGGTCGATCCCTGCGGCCACGAGCAACTGGGCGATCGCAGCGCGGCTCAGCGAGTGGACCCCGGCGAGGATGGCACCCTCGGCCGTGCCGCCCTTCGCGAGCACCCCCCACAGCGCGCCGGGCGCAAGGCGCCTGGGATCCAGCTTGGCCTTCGAGATGGGGGGCGGATCGTAGGGCAGCCCCGGCATGATCTGGCGCTCGCGGCTGACGGCCTCGGTGACGGTCCTGAGGCTGCCCATGACCGTGCCCCACGGCTTGTCCAGCAGGATCAGGTTGGCGTGCTTGCCCGTGATCTCGGCGACGAGCGCCCGCTCGGTCGCATCTCCCAGCTCGTCGCGGCCCGCCGTCACGATCTGCACCACGCGCTCGAGCTCGAGCTGCTCGATGCGCAGGATCCGGCTGCCCTCCAGGTGCTTGCGCAGGAGCATGCAGAACATGGGAGGCTGGGCGGGGTTCTCGTAGCGCCGCTGGGTCAAGTGCAGGCGCGCGTAGTTCCCCCGGATCGAAAAGAGCAAGCGCAGGTTACGCCCTTCGCCCCGGAGGTTCCAGACCATCTCGTGGGCGGTGGGCAGGTGGATCCTGTCGATGCGAGCCCCCGTGCAAACGCGCTGGAGCTCGGCGACGACGGCGGCGAGAGTGAGGCTGTCTTGGATCTGCATCTCTCGATTATAGCGCGCAAGTTTCGCCCGAAGCCGGCGATAATCCGGAAAGAGATGATGGCGAGGTAAAGAACCGTTTAGTTTTTAAGGCCGCTTTAATTCATTAAGTCAAAATTAAGGTCTTGCTAAATTCTTAATCCACCGCTAAAATTCCCTGAACGTTCACCCACCCTTCCTAGCATGAGGTATGACTGGATGAAGAAGCTGTCCCTGGTTGCCGGTTCGCTCGCGATGGCCCTCCTCGCCGGCTGCTCCACCAGCTCGGTGATGAACACCGGCTTCAACAGCAGCGACACGTCGAGCGACTTCCGCGCGGACGGCGTCTCCAAGTCCGAGGTCGTGGTCCGCTTCAACACCGCCTCGGTGCAGGGTCTCCCCTACACGGTCAAGAAGACGATCAAGGGCATCAACGCCAGCGTCCTCGTCGTGCCCGCGGGCAAGACCCCCGAGCAGGTCATCGCCGACGTCAAGGCCAAGTACGCGGTGAAGTACGCTCAGCCCGTCAACCGCATCGTCATGGACGCCTACGACGACCCCATGATCAAGGACCAGTACTCCCTCAACATCACCAACGCCCTCAAGGCCTGGGATGTCCAGAAGGGCAAGATGGACACCATGATCGCCGTCATCGACAGCGGCGTCGACATGACCCACCCCGACCTCAAGGACAAGATCGTCAAGTCCTACAACGTCTTCACCAAGGACAGCAAGGTCAAGGACGATAACGGCCACGGCACCCACTGCGCCGGCATCGCGGCCGCAGCGGTCGGCAACGGCGTCGGCACCGCGGGCGTCGCCCCCGGCTGCGGCCTGATGGCGGTCCAGGTCCTCAACTCCCAGGGCGGCGGCAGCGACCAGACCATCGCCGACGGCATCGTCTGGGCGGCCGACAACGGCGCCAAGGTCATGACCATGAGCCTCGGCCTCTACAAGAGCAGCAAGGTCATCGAGGACGCCCTCCAGTACGCCCTCGACAAGGACGTCCTCCTCTGCGCCTCGGCCGGCAACAACAACGCCCAGAACGACCCGGTGACCGCGCCCCACCTGCCCTCGACCTACCCCGGCGTGGTCGAGGTGGCCGCCACCGACGCCAAGGACCAGAAGGCCTCCTTCTCGAACTGGGGCAAGACGGTCGTCGTCGCGGCCCCCGGTCACCAGATCCTCTCGACCGTTCCCACCTATGCCAACGGCACCGGCAAGACCTCGTACGCCACGATGAGCGGCACCTCGATGGCCTCGCCCTTCGCCGCCGGCGTCGCGGGCCTCATCCGCAGCCAGCACCCCGAGTGGAACCGCGAGCAGGTCCGCAAGGCCATGGAGACCGCCGTCACCGACCTCGGCGACAAGGGCTTCGACCAGTACTTCGGTCACGGCCGCGTCGACGCGCTCAAGGCCGTCAGCCTCTAAGCCAGCCCTACCTAGCGAGGGGCCCCCGGTTGAACCGGGGGCCCCTCGCTTTCGTCTGCCTGCTAGAAGGGGGTGGCGTCGTCCGGCATGCCCGCCTCGATCCAGTCGAGCACGGTCCGGGTCTGCGCCTCGCTCAAGAAGCCCGTCGCCGGCTGCGCCTTCGCGCTCGCGTCGGCCTGGACCATGGTCTTGATGAGGGTCTTCTTGGAGCGGTCGAAGGAGTAGGTACCCAGTTGCTTGAGCCCGTCGGCGAAGACCTGGCCCTTCTGCTGGACGTGGCACTGGTAGCAGCGCTGGTCGCCCGTGATCGGCTTGACGTCGCTCGAGTAGGTGCGGGTCTTGGCGGCCTGGACCAGGCTGACACGGTTGGTGCAAGCGGTCGAAAGGGCGAGGGCGAGCGTCAGCGCGAGGGCCAGGGCGTGTTTCATCGGAATGCCTTTCCTAGTCCGGGAATCCAGCGACATGTACCACCGAGAAACAGCAAGCTATCAAGGCCAAAGGGCGCTTAACGCGCCCGTTCGAGAGGTATATTGCCGGAAAGGAGACGCCCCATGCCGTTGCTGAACCGAATCCTCGTCTGCGCCATGGCCGCCGCGCTGCTCACAGCGGCTCCCCGGACCGCCTCGGCGGAGCTGAACGGCGACCCCGTCAAGGGCAAGCGCCTCTTCATGACCGCGGGCGACAGCGGTAGGGCCTGCATGTCGTGCCATCCCAGGGGCCTCACCACCAAGGAGATCGTGCGAGGCAAGCAGGTCCCGAACCTGACCGAGCGCGCCGGCCAGATCAGCGAGAAGCGCCTGATCGTCAAGGCCCTCAAGCACATGGAGGAGAACGCGGCCCTCGACCTGAGCGACGAGCAGTTCCTCGATCTGATCACCTTCGTCTCTCAGCTGCCGACCAAGGGATTCGGCGACGTGCCGCCCGAATGGCAGGAGTACGTCAACGCCAGGTTGAAGAAAGCGGGCATCCAGTGAGTTCCGACAAGGAAGCCAGTGCCCCCATGCGCTCTCTCGATACCCGGACGCTCGCCCTCGGGGCCCTCGCGCTGGGCATCCTCGGCGCCTCGGCAGGCCCCGCCTTCGCCAGTCAGTTCGACTACGGCACCCCGGACATCCCGTCGCCCCTCTCCACCAAGAAGGGACAGATGTTCCTGCGCATGTCGCACCGCTACAATGCCCAGGCCTTTCCCTCGGACAGCGCCCCGGCGCTCTCGGCGGGGCTCGGGCTCACCAATGCCCTGACCCTGGACCTCTACGGGTCGACCCGAAACCACCCCCTGGACGGCGAATTAGGCCTGCGCTACCAGCTTCTGGACGAGTACGACGACGCCCCCTTCGCCCTCGCGCTCCGGGGCGCCTATTCGACCCACATGACGGGCAGCGGCATCGGCGAGGTGATCGCCTCGAGGAACAACGTCTTGCCGGGCCTCGGCGTGGGGCTCGTGGGGCGCTACTTCAGCTACGTGGCCGACTTCAACGACCCGGGCTGGATGACGGCTGCGGGGATGGGCCTCTCCTACGCGCTCGCCGAGGGGCTCAACCTGGTGGGCGACGTGGTCGCCCCCCTGGACCGGAGCGTCGTCGACCGGTACGGCTTCAACTGGACGGCCGGCCTGCAGTGGTGGATGCCCGACACGCCGCACGTCCTGGTGCTGATGGTGGGCCGCATGGGGCCCGGCACGACCTACGGCCGGACCTTCTCGCCCGACAGGGACACGCTGCGCGTCGGCTTCGAGTACCACGCCCACTTCGACGCCCCGTTCCTCCCCCGGCGCACCATCGTGTTCCAGGGCAAGAACGAGGAGAACTAGACTCGGGCCTCGAGGGCGGCACTCTCCTGGCGCCTGAGCACCACGATGGAGATGTCGTCGAGCTGCTCGGACATCCAGGCACGCACCTCGGCCAGGATCCGGGCCTTGATCTCGTCGACCTCCAGGTGAGCATACCGGGCGAGGGCAGCCTCGAGGCGCTCCATGTCGTACTGCTCCTCGTCGGCGTTCTTGGCCTCGATGAGCCCGTCGGTGTAGAGCAGCATGACGTCGTTGGGGGCCATCTCGAAGGTGTAGTCGAAGGTCATCTCGCGCACGTCCGGCACGAACCCCGTCCAGAAGCCCTGGGTCTCGATGAGGTCGACCTTGCCGGTCGCGGCGCGGTAGATCAAAACGTCGCAGTGCATTCCCGCCGCGACGAAGCGGCCATCGCCCAGGTGGTGGATGACCTGGAGGGTCATGTAGTTGTCGTTCCGCAGGCGGTACTTGACGTTCTGGTGAAGGGTCTGGTTGAGGCGGCTCAAGAGCTCGCTCGGAGAGGCGTCGGGGTCCTCGGCCACCAGCGCGGTGAACATGGACTGCGCCATCATCATGACCAGGCCCGGCGTCAGGCCGTGGCCCGTGACGTCCCCCACCGCGAGCCAGTAGCGGCCGTCCTCCTGCGGGAAGTAGTCGATCATGTCCCCGCCGACCTCGGTGGCGGTGATGAGCTCCATGCTCATCTCGTAATCGGGGACCGTGGTGTCGGTGGGGATGAGCGCCGTCTGGATGCGGGTGGCGATCTCCATCTCCTTGCCCATCTGCGCCAGCTGCGCCTGCTGCTTCTCCTTGACGGCCGCCATCTTGTAGAGCTCGACCTGCTGCTTCTCCTTCTGGACCTCCACGCCCATGATCCGGCGCGAGACGAGGACCACGATGGCGATGCCGAGCGCCAGCGAAAGGGCACAGGCAAGTGCGAACTGCCGGATGGCGTCTCGGATCTTGCGGGTGGTCGCCTTGTGCTCGGCCTCGATGACCTTCTCGTTGAGGGTGGTCAGCTCGTGGGTCAAGAAGCCCATGACCTGGCTGGTCAGTGCCGTCCCCCTGGTGGCCTTCAGCTTGAAGGCGTCCTGGGCGTGCCCGCGGTCGACCAGATCGATGATCTCCTCGTTGAGACCGGCCCATTCCTTGACCGCGGGCCTGATCTTGCCGTCGACCTCGGCCTTCTGCTCGTCGGTGGTGAAGAAGCGCGACAGCGCACGGACTCCGGCCTTGACGTTGAGGGCCTCGTCGGCCAAGTCCGGATAGATCTTCTCGCGCTCGGCGGCGCTCGCGGCGAAGATGTAGCGGGTCTGCAGCTCGTCGGCGCGCAAGAAGCTCGTCACGATGTAGGAGGCGCCCTGGTTGTTGCCGCTGCTCGAGAGCAGGGAGTCGATGCTCGCGTTGATCTGTCCCATCGAGCGGTAGATGCCCACGGCCACCAGGACCAGCACCAGGGCGAAGACCAGGGTCCCGATCATGAAGCCCTTGGCCGTCGAGGACTTCTTGAGGGTGGTGAGCAGGGCGTCTTTTTCCATCGACCGTTCCTTGGTTCTGTTCGCCGGGGCCCGAAACATCCGGCCTCTCATACCCTGGACGCTTGCTTACCAAACTGAGCCGATCCCGCCTGAACCAAGGTCGTCAGAGGTTACAAGCGAACTTGCGGGGGTACAGTCTTTCGGTCGCTCGGCGCGTGGCGGTTAGGCGAGCGAGGGTAACGGGTACACACGTCGGGTCATCCCGCGGGTATTTTCTACGGAGGGTTTCGGATGCGCTTCAAACTCGGCATGCTGCTCGGCCTCGGTTCGACGGTTGTGGTAGCGATCGCGGGGTGCACCGCCTCGACCCCCGCAAGCACGCCGCTCACCACCACCTCGGTCGACCAGTACGTCGCGCGTGGAAAGTACCTCGCCGACATCGGCGAGTGCATCTCGTGCCACACGCCGATCGGCGCGCAGGGCCCCGTCATGGCGAAGATCGGCGAGGGCGGCAATGCCTGGTTCGACCCCTCCCGCGGCATCGGCATCTCACCCAACCTGACGCCCTACGACGGCAGCAAGGTCAAGACCCTTGACGCCCCCGAACTCGCCGAGTACTGGGCCGAAGTCTCCTCGCTCAAGCTCCCCGATGGTCAGTACGCCCCCAAGCTTATTGGGCCCATGCCCGCTCTTGCCAAGTACGAGAAGGAAGACCTCAAGGCGATCGCCTACTACTTCAAGGGCCTCCAGGGCAAGGCGCCCACCAACCCGGCGCTCAAGTCGTTCTCCTTCCTCGAGGCTGCGGCCAGCGCGTCCATGCAGACCAAGTGGCCCTACCCCGCAGGCCAGCAGGCGGACAGCCAGGGCACGGAGATCCCCGGCCTGTTCGAGGGTCCCGCCAACTTGACGCTCAACCAGGCCAAGGTCACCGAGCTCATCAACGCCGCCTCGGCGAGCGCCGCCACCGCTCACTAGCCCCCACGCACGCGTCACGCCTCGACACCCCGCCCTCTTTTCCGGGCGGGGTGTCCTACATCTTCACGCAAGCATCGTCTTCGTGCCGTTACGGGACGGTTATCCGGTGGCATAAGATCCCCAGGCCGCTTTCAGCATCCGGAGGACGGATTGAGAAGCAGGACGCGCAACCTGATCGCTGCCGGCATCGCGCTCGTCTCGGGCGCGGCGCTCATCGCGTGCGCCCCCGCCTCCCCCGTCCCGCAAGCCGTCACCCCCTCCCTTGGCGCCAAGAGCGCGGCCCACCTCCTGATCGGTACCGTCACCTTCCCCGGGCGCCAGACGCTCGTCACCGGTGGCGCAGTGATCGATCGGGCCACCGTGACCCTGTACGATGCCGCGAACCAGGCCGTCGCCGTCGGCCAGACGAACGCGGCAGGCGCCTTCAGCCTCGACCCCGGCACCGCCTTTGCCCCCAACGCCGGCAGCACCTACATGCTCGATTGCTACAAGCCCCTCGCGGCCGGCGGGGTGGGTGCGGACGTGGCGCGGCTGAGGACCGTGGTCGCATGGACGGGCAGCGGCTGGAACAGCGTCTCCGGGACGAACGTCGTCGTCGACGCCCTGACCACCACCGTCTGCGTCATCCAGGGCCTGCAGGCAGGTAGCCTTCAGCCGACGGATCTCCTCGGTACGGTCGGCGCCGGCGTGGTGACGAGCCGCAAGAGCGCGATCGCGGACCAGTGGAGCGCCGTGAACGCCCTGGTCACCGACCTGCTCGCCAAGGACCAGGACCCCGTCGCGCGACTGGCATGCGCGAGCGGCCGCTACTACGTGCAGCCCGACGCCACCTCGGTCGTCAAGCTCGAACGCTTCGATGCGGGCACCTTCACCGACACGGCCATGGATGCGGGGGGGGCCCTGCAACTCGTCGGCCCCAAGCCCGATCCGAGCGATCCGGCCTCCGAGATCGCCTACTTCCCGGTCACGAACTCCGGGAACGATGGCGTCCCGATGATCGTGAGCGATGGAACCTACCTTTACACGCGCACCTGGAGCGCGAGCTACGCCAACACCTCCGCCGACGCGATGAAGTGGAAGAAGTTCGGCACCGGTTACAACGGCACCACCCGGGGCACCTACGCCGCCACCCTCGGCAGCGCCACCTACGCGGCGTGCACCTCGGCGTTCTACTGGAACGGCGGGATTTACCAGCCCATCGGGGTCGCCAGCCAGTTCCAGCGAATCGACACGACCACGGGTGCCCAGACCGCCGTCAACACCACGGCGACGACGATCGAGCGCTCGCGAGGGATCCCCGGGCCACCGCAGCTGTTCACGAGCGACGGGACCTACGTCTACAACGTCGCCTACGGGATCAACGCGAGGACCACCACCGACTACAACGGCTTCACCGTCCAGGTCCTGAACCCGGCGACCGGTTTCTCGCTGGTCCGGCAGTTCACCATGGACACCGACTCGTTCTACGCGGATGGCCTCTTCTGCGACGGCACCTACCTCTATCCGATTGAGTACCAGACGGGCAGCCCCAGGATCCGACGCTACCGTCTCTCGGACGGCGTGCGCGAGGCTGAGTGGACCTTTCCCCAGAGCCATCCGGTGGGGGGCTCACCCTACCCCTTCGATGCGGCGGCGAACGATCCGCTCGCCGGCACCTGGGATTCGGTCAACAAGGTCTTCTGGATCGGCAACCTGAGCAACGACAAGATCCACCTCCTGCGCGGCGGCACCTACACCAGCGCCGGGACTTACGTCTCGGCCCCCCTCGACTCGCTCTCGGGCGCTCCCCACTACGGCCGCCTGAGCTGGAGCGCGACCATGGCCGCCGGCACCAGCCTCTCATTCAAGGTGCGCTCGGCCAGCACCCTCGCCGACCTGGCTTCGGCCACCTGGTACGGGCCCACCGGCACCGGCGACAGCTACGGCGCCTCGGGCACTTCCCTCAACGCCGTCCACGCCAAGCACCGCTACCTCCAGGTCCAGGCCTCTCTCGCCTCGACCAACCAGGACAACTCCCCCAAGCTCCAGGCCCTGAGCGTGGAGGTGCTGCCATGACGCGCCGCCTCCTGCACCTCGCCCTGGCCGCCACCCTCCTCACGACGGTGGCCTGTCAGCCAGCGAGCCTCACCA